>JAUYSN010000226.1 GCA_030696235.1 Sulfuricella sp.
TGCGATGTGGGCAGGCGAGGGCGATGCCGATGCCATCATCGAGGCAAAGGGATTGAAGCAGGTATCCGACAGCGGTGCGATCGAGAAGATCGTGGACGAGATCATTGCCGCCAACCCGGCACAGGTCGCCGAATACCGCAGCGGCAAGGAAAAGGTGTTCGGCTTCTTCGTCGGCCTGGCGATGAAAGCCAGCAAGGGCAAAGCCAATCCGGCTCAGCTCAACGAGATATTAAAGAAGAAGCTGACCGGTTAAGGCTATTCGGCACAGCCCACGCTGCGATCCTTCCCCGCTTGCTTTGCTTGATACATGCGCTGATCCGCTATTTCCACCAGTTGCCTCCAGTCCTTTGCGCAATCCGCCAGACGTTCGGCGACGCCGAAGCTCGCGGTCAGCCGGCCGCCTTCGGGGCGCGATCCCAGCCCCCGCTCGCACAGACGGGCGACCACTTTGGCTGCGGTTGCGCAATCGGTGTCGGGAAGGATGATGGCGAATTCCTCCCCGCCCCAGCGCAACAGGACATCGCCGCTGCGCAGGGTGGAACGGAGCGCCTCGGCCGCTGCAATCAGGACACGGTCGCCGGCGTCGTGGCCGAAGCTGTCGTTGATCCTCTTGAAATTGTCCAGATCGGCAAAAACAACCGCCAGGGGTGCGCCACTCCTTGCCGCGATGTGAAACTGGATATCCATCAGCTCCTCCCCGCTGGCACGGGCAAAACAGCCGGTAAGCCCGTCATGACTCGCCTGCCCGACCAGCGATATCATGAAACTAAGCTGGCTCATGCCGGCCAGGGCCGCTACCGCAGTTATCAGAAACAGCAGCCAGAATGCGCCCAGATGCGAAGTCCAGCTCAACATACCCAGTTGCAAGAGGGCGACCAGCGCTTCCGCCAAAAGCACCGGCAGCGCGAAAAGGGTGGCTTCCACTGCGGTGAGGGGGAATATGCTTAACCCCGCCACCATGACGAAGGGCAAAAATGCGTAGCCGGCGGCGATGGCGGCCGCCGGCCCCACCATATGAAAATGGGAAAGCAGGGGATGGGAGTAGATAAAAAACAGCGTCGGAATGCCGAACATCATCGCCAGCGCGCGGTAGGCATCGGCCATTTTGGTCGATTTCCCGTAGGACAGCGCCAACAGACCGAAAGCCAGGCTGGTGACGAGCCGGCCGACGGCCAGCATGATCGAGACGGGCCAGGTGAACACCAGCACATCCACGACTATCCACAGCGGCGTGAGCAGGGCAAACAGCGCCGCCACCATGCGCACCCGGGAAATGACCATTTCTGCGCGCCGACGAGCCAGCAAGGGGGCATGGTCGGCGGGTAAAAGCAGGTTGCGTAATTCTTCTCGGGGCAAAGCACCGAGAAGGCGCTCCGCTGCCGTTTGAAAAAATATCTCTAGCTTTTGCATGTCAGGCTTTCTCCTTCATGTCCCGGCAATCCGGGACGCATATCCAACGCACCTGGCACGCAGGTCATGCATAATAAACCCATAGCTGGCGGCTGAAAAGCGGGACGAGATATTGGCCGTGCGGATAGCCTATTTGCTGGATGAGCGATCTCCCGCGCCGCCCGACGGGGTGTCGGCGATCGCCGCGTGGATTGCCATGCTTTCAAAGAAGGAAAGGCTTTCGTGATGAACAGCCTGCGCCGGTTGTGTGCACATCTCGTCCACAGGGACAGCACCTCCAGACGCTGGACCGCAACAGACCTTAGATCCGTTCTGAAAATCGATACGCGGCAGCGGTGAAGAGTGGCTTTTCTTTTTCATCATCACACGGGATCGCTAGCCATGCACAACTCGGGCCTTACCCGCTATTGTGCTCTGCCTGACAATTCCGCAATTATGAAGCTGCCGTTTTTTAGATTGGAACTTTGCGCCCCCGCCTTCCGGTCAGGTTGGCCTTATATGATATGCGCATTATACCAACCAAATAGTGAGGAGGTTTGCCCGAATAGCGCTTATTTCCTGGCGCCATCCTCGACTTGGCGCAGTTCACGGAAACGCTTCTTGTCATCCTCGAACCTGGCGCGAATCGCGTCCATTTCCATGCGCTTCTGCTTGATCATTTCCTGCAGGCGCCGCATCTCTTTTCCGGTTTCCTCAATTTCCTGCTGCAGGTCAGGCGGCAACGGCTTCTTCCCGGCAACCAGGGCATCCGCCCGTTTCCGTGCCTGATCAAGGCGCGGCTGGACCTGCTTGGCACGCAATTCCATGCTCTGGAGCTGGAGCTCGCCCTGCTGCAGGTTGCGGTCGCGCACCAGGTCGATTTCCTTCTCCGTGGTGTAGGTATTGAGCAGTGCCTTGTCGCGGCGTTTCTGTTCCAGCTTCTCCTTCTCTTCCTCCTTCTTTTGCGCCAGTTCTTCTTCCTTGGCCTTACGCTGCTCCGGCGTCAGGGCTGCGTCGGTTTTCTTGACCACCGCGCCTTTCTTATCAAGCTCGGCGCTGCCCTGTTGGGCATACTGGGGCGGAACGGCGTTGCCGTAATGGGTTTTCCCATGCTCGTCCACCCACTTGTACATTTTCCCCGCCGCAACCGGGAGGCTGGTAAGCAGGATCAGCAGAAAGGCAATCAGGGTGCGCATAAAAACTCCTTAAGCGGAAACGCCATAGCGATTCTTGTATTCTAGAACCGCTTGCAAATTTTGCGCCATCTCCGGCTTCTGCCGCAAGTAGCCGATCATGTCGTCCAGCGTGGCGATGCTGACCACCGGGATGCCGTAGCCCTGCGTCACCTCCTGGGTCGCGGACAATTCCCCGGTGCCGCGTTCCTGCCGGTCGAGCGCGATCATCACGCCGCAGGGCTCGGCCCTGTTTGCCTTGATCAGGGTCACCGATTCGCGCACCGAGGTGCCGGCCGAAATCACATCGTCCACGATCAGCACCCGTCCGGCCAGCGGCGCGCCGACGATGGCGCCGCCCTCGCCGTGATCCTTGGCTTCCTTGCGGTTGAACGCAAAAGACAGGTTGCGCCCGTGCCCGGCCAGCGCCACCGCAATCGCCGCCACCAGGGGAATGCCCTTGTAGGCCGGGCCGAACAACATGTCGAACGGGAACGGGGCGGAAAGAATGGCTTTGGCGTAAAATTGCGCCAGCTGCCCCAGGGATTCGCCGTCGTTGAACAGGCCGGTATTGAAGAAGTAGGGGGAGAGCCGCCCGGCCTTGGTCTTGAATTCGCCGAAGCACAACACATTGCGCTCGATGGCGAAGCGAATAAAATCCTGACGAAAATCCTGCATGCTTAACCTTTTTTTCCGGAGAAAACGATTGCGCATTATAACCCTGAATCTTAACGGCATCCGCTCCGCCGCCAGCAAGGGACTGTTCGAATGGCTGCCCCAACAGCAGGCCGACATCGTCTGCCTGCAGGAACTCAAGGCGCAGCTGCCCGACCTGACGCCGGAGATGCGCGCGCCGGAAGGCTTTCACGGCTACTTCCATGCCGCCGAAAAGAAGGGCTACAGCGGCGTGGGCATCTACTCGCGGCGCCAACCGGACAATGTGGTCGAAGGCATGGGCATCGCCGAGATCGACGCCGAAGGCCGCTACCTGCAAGCCGATTTCGGCAAGCTGAGCGTCATCTCGCTTTACCTGCCCTCCGGTTCCAGCGGCGAGGAGCGGCAGGCAGCGAAGTTCCGCTTCCTGGACTATTTCGCCCCTCACCTGGCAGCACTGAAGGCAGAAGGACGGGAAGTGGTGCTGTGCGGCGACTGGAACATCGCCCACCAGGAGATCGACCTGAAAAACTGGAAATCCAACCAGAAAAATTCCGGCTTCCTGCCGGAAGAACGCACCTGGCTGACCAAGGTATTCGACGAAATCGGCTGGGTCGACGTCTACCGCCAGCTGCACCCGGAAGCCACCGGCGAAGCCTATACCTGGTGGTCGAACCGCGGCCAGGCCTGGGCCAAGAACGTCGGCTGGCGCATCGACTACCAGATCGCCACACCGGGCATCGCCGCGTCGGCGAAAGGCGCTACGGTTTATAAGGATCAGCGCTTTAGCGACCATGCGCCGCTGACGGTGGATTACGACTATTCCTTGTAATGCGCTTGCCGTTCAGAAACAAGACGCATAGAATGCAATACATGTATAACACCCGACGGAGAGCCCCATGTTAGCCGTTCGCCTGCCCGAAGATATCGAGCAACGCATCGAAGCGCTTGCCCAGCAAACCGGACGCACCAAGAGCTTTTACGTGCGCGAGGCCATCCAGGAGTACCTCGACGATATGGAGGACTACTACCTCGCTGAAACGCGCCGCAAGCAGCCCCAGCCCGGCATCCCCCTAGACGAAGTTGAGCGCGAGCTTGGCCTGGCGGATTGAGTTCGATCCGCGCGCGCTCGACGAGCTGAAAGGCCTCGACAAGCCGGTGCAATCGCGCATCATCAAGGTGCTGCGCGAGCGATTGCCCCATTGGCCGACCCGCGCAGCATGGGCCAAGCCCTGCGCGGAGAAGAGCTCGGCAGCTACTGGAAATACCGCATCGGCGATTACCGCCTGATTTGCGACATCCACGACCAAACCATCACAATCATGGTGTTGCGCATTGGACATCGGCGGGAAGTTTACCGAAGAGCCGCAAAATGACTCCACAGCAATTTTTCGCCAAATGGCGCGCCACCGCCCTCAAGGAACGCTCAACCTCGCAATCGTGCAAATTCGATTGTTAACCAGCCGCCGGGCTGCCCCCGGCAATCAAACAACGCGCGAAAGCGCACAAAACCAAACATGCGTTGGAGTAATTGACAACATATTTAAGCGTTGTTATTCTTTCCAACATGAATGCGCATGAACTGATCCGTCGCCGCGTTATCCTAACCAGTGATGCATTTGCTGATCTCGTGGTCTGGCAGGTAGCCCAACCGGTGTCAGGCTGTTCACACGCTTTCAAATACCGGCTGGCATTCGTGGTCAAAGGCGTGTGCGTGCTGCGCTACGACAACGAAGTCGGCAAGGGCGATCATAAGCACTTCGGCAACGACGAAATGCGCTATGAGTTTTCCAACCCGCGCCAGCTAGTGGCTGATTTCATGAGCGATGTGAGGAGGTGGCAAGATGAACGTAGTCACACTTGAGGTGCGCTCGCTGGCTGACACGCTATCCGATGTGGCACTAGCGATGGAGACTGGTGTAGCTTCCTCGCCGCATCTGGCTTTCGAGACACCAGAGCTTTTGTTCAAAGTGCTGACCGCCAAGCGCTGGGAGTTGCTGCGCACCATGGCGGGCGCGGGGCCGATGACGATCCGAGAGGCGGCACGACGTGTGGGGCGCGATGTAAAGGCGGTGCATGGCGACGTGACTGCGCTGCTCAATACCGGCATTCTGGACAAGAAAACCGATGGCAAGATCGTCTTTCCGTTTGACGCGGTGCATGTGGATTTCATGCTGAAAGTAGCATAAGTACGCAAGCCAGCCGAATATCCGAAGGGCGCTCCGGCCCTACAAATACTTATCCTCACCCTCACGCCAAGGGGCAACCTTAAGCAGCAAAGCCATCCCCGGCAACGCCAGCAAGGTACACAACAAAAAGAACGCAAACCATCCCATCTGCTCGACCAGAAACCCGGTAGAAGCGTTGATGAACGCGCGCGGTACGGAAGCCAGACTGGTGAACAAGGCGAACTGCGTGGCGGTGTAAAGCGGGTGGGTGGTGCGGGCGATGAAGGCGACGAAGGCCGCCGTGCCCAAGCCGACTCCCAGGGCTTCGAAGCCGATCACCAGGGCGAGCACGACCTTGTCGTGACCGACCAGCGCCAGCGCGGCGAAACCCAGGATCGATACGACCTGCACCACGCCGAACAGCCACAGCGCGCGGTTGATGCCCAGGCGCATCATCCACACACCACCCAGCAGCCCGCCGATGACGCTGGGCCACAGGCCGGCGTGCTTGGCGATCAGGCCGATGTCGGTCTTGGTGAAGCCCATGTCGAGGTAGAACGGCGTTGCCAGGGCGGTGGCCATGCTGTCGCCGAGCTTGTAGAGGAAGATGAAGCCGAGGATCAGCAGCGCCTCGCGCCAGCCCTGGCGGTTGATGAACTCGCGGAACGGCTCGACCACCGCAGCCCGTAGCGTTCTCGGGCCGGACTTGATGAGTTCGGGTTCGTTCACCATCAGCGTCATGATGACGCCGGGCAGCATGAACAGGGCGGTGATCAGGAACACGCTGCTCCAGGGCAGATGGTCGGCCAGGATCAGGGACAGCGAGCCCGGCACCAGGCCGGCGAGGCGGTAGGCGTTGACGTGGATGGAATTGCCCAGCCCGAGTTCGACGTCGAACAGGATTTCCCGCCGGAAAGCATCGAGCACGACGTCCTGCGTGGCGGAAAAGAAGGCGACCGCCAGGGCCAGGTAGGCGATGCTCCAAAGGTCCAGCTTCGGCTCGAACCAGCCGAACAGCGGCACCGAAAGCAGCAGCGCGATCTGGGTAAACAGCATCCATCCGCGCCGCCGGCCCATCTTCGGCCAGGCGTAGTGGTCCAGTAGCGGCGACCAGAGGAACTTCCAGATATAGGGCAGCTGGATCAGCGCGAACAGGCCGATCACCTTGAGGTCGACCTGCTCGGAGCGCAGCCAGGCGGGCACCAGACTGATCAGGAAGTACAGCGGCAGGCCGGAACTGAAGCCGGTGAAAACGCAGATGAGCATTTTGCGGGTGAAGATCGCCCGCCAGAGAGAGGAATTTTCAGACATACGGGAATAACAATAATCCAGACGCGCTACCTTACCTGAAAAATTAAGTAGGGTGGGCACGTTTTTGTGCCCACGCGGTCAG
>JAUYSN010000464.1 GCA_030696235.1 Sulfuricella sp.
AGCCCACGTAGCCGGGCGGCGCGCCGATCAGCCGCGCGACGGAATGCCGCTCCATGAATTCCGACATGTCGATGCGGATCAAATGATCCTCCGAATCGAACAGGAATCCGGCCAGCGCCTTGCACAGCTCGGTCTTGCCGACACCGGTGGGGCCGAGGAACAGGAACGAGCCGTACGGCCGGTTGGGATCGCCCAGCCCGGCGCGCGAACGCCGGATGGCATCCGCCACCAGACGCACCGCCTCGTCCTGGCCGACCACACGCTGGTGCAGCTGGTCTTCCATTTGCAGCAGCTTGTCGCGCTCGCCTTCCATCATCTTGGAGACGGGTATCCCGGTAGCGCGCGACACCACCTCGGCGATTTCCTCCGCGCCCACCTGGGTGCGCAGCAGCTTGTGCGCAGGCATGGCCTCCCCGGCCGTATCGGCGTGCTTCAGTTGCGCCTCCAGTTGCGGGATTTTGCCGTACTGGATTTCGGAAACCTTCTGCCACTCGCCCTTGCGGGTGGCCGCTTCCATTTCCACCTTGAGGCGGTCAAGCTCTTCCTTGATATGCTGGCTGCCCTGCACCTGGGCCTTCTCGGCCTTCCAGATCTCTTCCAGATCGTTGTACTCGCGCTGCAATTTGACGATCTCTTCATCGAGCAGAACCAGGCGTTTTTTCGAGGCTTCGTCCTTCTCCTTCTTCACCGCCTCGCGCTCGATCTTGAGCTGGATCAGGCGGCGGTCGAGCTTGTCCATGACTTCCGGTTTGGAGTCGATTTCCATCCTGATCCGTGACGCCGCCTCGTCGATCAGGTCGATCGCCTTGTCGGGCAGGAAACGGTCGGTGATATAGCGATGCGAGAGTTCCGCCGCCGCGATGATGGCCGGGTCGGTAATGTCCACCCCGTGGTGCAGCTCGTATTTTTCCTGCTGGCCGCGCAGGATGGCGATGGTGTCTTCCACCGAGGGCTCGTCCACCAGTACCTTCTGGAAGCGGCGCTCCAGTGCGGCATCCTTCTCGACGTACTTGCGGTACTCGTCCAGCGTGGTCGCACCGATGCAGTGCAGCTCGCCGCGCGCCAGCGCCGGCTTGAGCATGTTGCCGGCATCCATCGCGCCTTCCGCCTTGCCCGCGCCGACCATGGTATGCAGCTCGTCGATGAAGAGGATGACGCGGCCCTCCTCCTGGCCTACTTCCTTGAGCACCGATTTCAGGCGCTCCTCGAATTCGCCGCGGTATTTGGCGCCGGCCAGCAACCCAGCCATGTCCAGCACCAGCACGCGTTTGCCCTTCAGGGTTTCCGGCACCTCGCCGTTGATAATGCGCTGCGCCAGGCCTTCGACGATGGCGGTCTTACCCACGCCGGGCTCGCCGATCAGCACCGGGTTGTTCTTGGTGCGCCGCTGCAAAACCTGAATCGTGCGTCTGATCTCGTCGTCACGGCCGATCACCGGATCGAGCTTGCCGAGTCGGGCACGCTCGGTCAGATCCAGGGTGTATTTTTTCAGGGCCTCGCGCTGCCCTTCTGCTTCGGCGTTGTTCACGGCTTCCCCTCCTCTGACGGCATTGATGGCTTGTTCCAGTGCTTCCCGTGCGACCCCGCTCTCCTTCAGCAGGCGTCCGGTCTCGCCCTTGTCCTGGGCGGCGACCAGCAGGAAAATCTCCGACGCGATGAACTGGTCGCCGCGCTTTTGCGCCTCCTTGTCGGTGAGATTCAGGAGATTGTTCAGGTCGCGCGAAATGTTCACTTCGCCGCCATGCCCCTCGACCTTGGGCAGTCGCTCGATCGCCTTGTGCAGGGCGGGTTTCAGCCCGCCGACATTGCCCCCGGCGCGTTGCAGGATCGAAGCAGTACCGCCGTCGTCCTGATTCAGCAAGGCCAGCAGCAGGTGCTGCGGCTCGATGAACTGGTTGTCCTGGCCGACCGCGAGGCTCTGCGCATCGCTCAAGGCCTGCTGGAACTTGGTGGTGAGCTTGTCGAAACGCATCGTCAATCCCTCTCAAGAATAAATAGACATCAAACTCTTATATAGGGAATTATCGGGGAATTTCAAGACCTACATCAGGGCATTCCTCAAAAAACCAAGCCGATGGACCCTCACGGAACAATGAGTTTGCGCTACACTTGGCACTATACAATCCTAGTGTTTTCCATGATGATTTTCCGGCTTTTCACTCTCTTATTATCGCTTTGCATCTCCGGCGCATGGGCCGCACCCGCTTCCCTGCGCACCTCCACGGGCTCTGAGATTTCCCTGCGCACCTTTCCCGGCGAAGGAAACACCTTGATGCTGGGCTTCCCCTGCGATGAAGGCCTCGGCACCCAGGAAGCACGGGCATCCCAGTCGCTGTCCCGGCTCGGGATCGAAGCCTGGCTACCGGACATGCTGGGCGCCCACGCCTTGCCGGTGGCTGCCAGCAGCATGGATCAGCTCCCCCCCATAGAAATCGCCGAGGTCATCGACCAGACCATCAAGCTGTCCGGCAAGAAGGTGGTGCTGGTCACCACCGGGCGCGGCGCCCTGCCTATCCTCCAGGGTGCGAACATGTGGCTGAGCCAGGCCACACCTCAAGACCGGGCCGCCCTGATCGGCATCATCCTGTTCAGCCCGGAACTCTATGCCGTCAAACCCGCACCAGGCGTGGAAGCCCGTTATCACAGTATCGTATCGAGAACCTCCCTGCCGGTGTTTATCTACCAAGGCCAGCGCTCCCCCGGACGGTGGTGGCTGGAACATCTCAAGGTCGAATTTGCCCGTGGCGGCAGCAAGGTCGCCAGCAAGGTACTGCCCAACGTGCGCGGCTTTTTCTACGCGGTGCAGGACCCCACGGACGAAGAAAGGGCGATGACCGACAGACTGCCCGAACTGATACTGGATGCGATCAAACAACTGGAGTCTGCCCAATGAAAAAACTGATTTTTTTCATTTCATGCCTGTTCCTGCTTACCTCCGCACAGGCACAGGATCTGAGACCCTGGAAAGGCGGCCCCACTCCACCGCTGGCACTGAACGGCATCAACGGCAAACCCATCAAGCTGGAGGATTATCGCGGCAAGGTAGTGATGGTGCAATTCTGGGCCACCTGGTGCCCGCCCTGCCGCAAGGAAATGCCCTCCATGATGCGGCTCCAGGCCAAGCTGGCCGGCAAGCCCTTCGTCATCCTCGCCGTCAACATGGGTGAAACGGAAAAAGAGGTAAAGGATTTTCTCGCCCAGGTGAATGCCGATTTCACCATCCCGATGGACAGCGACGGCAAGGCGATCTCCGCATGGAAAGTGTTCGTCGCCCCCTCCACCTTCCTGGTCGACCCCAAGGGCAACATTCGCTATGCCCTGCAGGGCGGGGCTGAATGGGACGCGCCGGAGTACGTGCAGAAGATTTCTGAAATGTTGCCCGCCAAATGAGCGCTTCCAGCGCCCTGTTCACTGAGGCCATCCAGCGCAACGTTGAAGCCGCACTGGCCGAGGATATCGGCAGCGGCGACCTGACCGCGCAGCTCATCCCGGCAGCGCAGGCGGCCCGCGCTTCCATCATCAGCCGCGAAGCGGCGGTGCTTTGCGGCACGACCTGGTTCGAAGCCTGCTTCCGCAGGCTGGGCGCCCAGGTGGAAATCAAATGGTTCGCCCGCGACGGCGAGGCGGTTGCCGCGGGGCAAACGCTGGCGGAAATCGGCGGCAACGCCCGTGCCATGCTCAGCGCCGAGCGAGCGGCACTGAATTTCCTGCAAACCCTGTCCGCCACGGCCACCGCCACGCGGCAGTATGTCGAAGCAGTCAGGGCCACCCACGCCAGCATCATGGACACGCGCAAGACCCTGCCCGGCCTGCGTGTTGCGCAGAAATACGCGGTCCAGTGCGGCGGCGGGAAAAACCAGCGGGTGGGACTTTACGACGGCATCCTGATCAAGGAAAACCACATCATGGCAGCGGGCGGGATCCGCGAAGCGCTGTCGCAGGCCGCGAATATCGCCGCACCGGGGATATCGATACAGATCGAGGTGGAAAGTCTGGACGAACTGGAACAGGCGCTGGCAGCGGGCGCGAAACTGATCCTGCTCGACAATTTCGACCTGGAAACCCTGCGCACAGCGGTAAAGCTGGCTGGATCAAGAGCCGAACTGGAGGCTTCCGGCGGCATCACCCTGGAAACAGTGCGCGCTGTGGCCGAAACCGGCGTGCACCGCATCTCCGTCGGCAGCCTGACCAAGGACATCAAGGCGGTGGATCTGTCGATGCGGTTCGAGAAGCTCTAATTCTATTTCTCGATCAAAAAAGCACTAACCGCAAAGGACGCGAAGGGACGCAAAGGAAAGACAATCAGGCTGGCCTGTCTGAGGGTTTTGTTTTCCTTTGCGAACCTTTGCGTCCTTTGCGGTGAAAGTTTTTTGCGGTTTATTGTTGGATTGAATTTAAATTGGAAAAATCACACGCCCCGCATCGCCCACCACCATCCGGTCAGGGTAAAGAACGACAGAATCAGCCCCACCGCCACCATCAGGTTCGCCAGCGGCGGATCGAGGTCATGCTCGGTGGCGATGATCGCAGCGGTAATCATCGGTGGCATGGCGGCCTCGAACAGCGTCACCTGCGCGGCCAAGCCATGCGCGCCGAAGGCGCCCACCAGCAGCAGATACAGCGCGAGCGGTGCAAGAAAGAGCTTGAATGCCAATCCGAGGGCCAGGTTGCGACCGTTGCCGGCGAGATGCCCCAGCCGCAACTGGAACCCCACCGACACCAGGGCGAGCGGCGCCAGCGTGTCGCCCAGCCGCTTCAGCACCGTTGTCGCCCACAGCGGATACTCCACTGGGATCAGCGCCAGAGCCAGCAGCAGCGCGATGAAGGGCGGGAACATCGCGATCTTGCGGGCGATGGTTCGGGCATTCGGCACGCCGGACGAATACAGCCCGGCGGTG
>JAUYSN010000466.1 GCA_030696235.1 Sulfuricella sp.
GACCGCCGCCTCACCGGCAAAGATGTCAAGGTGCACGTGCTATCCACCTTTACCCACCGTAGTTGCGAACTGGCGGACAACGAGCTGATCTTCAAGCCGCAGAGCGACCTGGCGATTCTCAACTACATCTGCAACTACATCATCCAGAACAACGCGGTGAACGAGGATTTCGTCAAGAAACACGTCAATTTCAAGAAAGGCGTGACCGACATCGGCTACGGCCTGCGCCCCAACCATCCGCTGGAGCAGGTGGCTGGCAACAACGGTTACCCAGGCCCGGACGGCAAGCCCAAGGGCAACCCGATGGCCGCGTCTCCGATGACCTTCGACGAGTTCAAGCAGTTCGTTTCCGAGTACACGCTGGACAAGGCGCATGAAATCTCCGGTGTGCCCAAGGACAGGCTGGAAGCACTGGCCAAAACCTATGCCGATCCCAAGACCAAGGTGGTTTCCTACTGGACCATGGGCTTCAACCAGCATACCCGCGGCACTTGGGTCAACAACATGATCTACAATGTGCACCTGCTGGTGGGCAAGATCTCCGAGCCCGGCAACGGCCCGTTCTCCCTGACCGGCCAGCCGTCCGCCTGCGGTACCGCGCGCGAGGTGGGCACCTTCGCCCATCGCCTGCCGGCTGATATGGTGGTGATGAATCCGAAGCACCGCGAGTTTGCCGAGAAAGTCTGGAAGCTGCCGGCCGGCACCGTTCCTGATTGGATCGGTTCCCATGCCGTCAAGCAGAGCCGCGACCTCAAGGACGGCCTCATCAATTTCTACTGGACGTCCACCACCAACAACATGCAGGCGGGCCCGAACGTCAATGACGAAATTTACCCTGGCTGGCGCAATCCGGCCAACTTCATCGTCGTGTCCGATGTCTACCCGACCCAGTCGGCACTGGCAGCCGACCTGATCCTGCCGTCGGCGATGTGGGTGGAGAAGGAGGGCGCCTATGGCAACGCCGAACGGCGCGGCCAGTTCTGGCGTCAGCAGGTCAAGCCCCAAGGCGACTCGCGTTCCGACCTGTGGCAGTACATCGAGTTCTCCAAGCGTTTCAAGGTGGAGGAAGTGTGGCCTGCTGACCTGATCGCCAAGATGCCTGAATACAAGGGCAAGACCCTGTATGACGTGCTCTACGCCAACGGCCAGGTCAACAAGTTCCCCCTGTCGGACACCCAGAAGGGCTACCCCAACAGCGATTCCGAGATGGTTGGCTTCTACCTGCAAAAAGGCCTGTTCGAGGAATATGCCATTTTCGGGCGCGGCCACGCGCACGACCTGGCGGATTTCGAGGTGTATCACAAGACGCGCGGCCTGCGCTGGCCGGTGGTGGACGGCAAGGAAACCTTGTGGCGTTTCCGCGAAGGCTATGACCCCTATGTGAAGAAAGGCGAGGGCGTGAAGTTCTACGGCCATGCCGACGGCAAGGCGGTGATCTTCGCGCTGCCCTACCAGCCGGCGGCCGAACAGCCGGACAAGGAATACGACCTGTGGCTTTCCACCGGACGTGTGCTGGAGCACTGGCATACCGGTTCGATGACGCGGCGCGTGCC
>JAUYSN010000468.1 GCA_030696235.1 Sulfuricella sp.
GATGGCTTCGCCCGGCTTGGCCAGGATAGTGTCTCCCTCGTTCAGTTCAAGCACCGGCACTGGCTGGTGCTGGCCGCCATCCAATACCTTGGTGGCCATTGCCGGCGCGAGCTTGAGCAGGTTTTCCGCCGCTTCGACCGACTTTTCCTGGGCGCCTTGTTCAAGAAAACGGCTGGAAAGCAGGAACAGGCTGAACATGGTGATGGCATCGTAGTACACGACGCCGTGGCCCTGCAGCGTGGCCCAGGCGCTGCCGGCGAAAGCGCCGATCACGGCCAGGGAAACCGGCACGTCCATGTTCAGGCGCTTCCCGAGCAAGGCATTCCAGGCGCTCTGGTAGAACGGCAAAGCGGCATAGAACACCACCGGCAGCGTCAGCACCAGGCTGAACCAGCGCAGCAGCGCAGCCGTGCCGCCCTCCATGCCGAATGCGTCGCCGGCGTACAGCGCCACCGCCAGCATCATCACCTGGCCAGAAGATAACCCGGCAATGGCGATCCTGCGCAGATCTTTTGCCCGCCGCTTTCGGCGCAGGTTTTCCTGGCGTTCGGCACTGAAGGGGTGAGCGTTGTAGCCGAGCAACTGGATTTCTTCGAGGATCTTGCTGAGATGAATCGCCTGGTCGTCCCAGGTGATGCGGGCGCGGTGGTTGGCATAGTTAACCTGAACCTGCAGCACGCCCGGCAGCTGCTTGAGATGCCGCTCGTTGAGCCAGATGCAGGCGGCGCAGGTAATGCCTTCGAGGATCAGAGAGGCTTCCTTGACGTGCTCGCCTTCTTGCCTGACAAAGCTTTTCTGGATGCCGGGGTGGTCGTAAAGCGCCAGCTTCTGCACTTCCTCCGGCACCACTTCGTGGCCAACGCCGGGCAATGCGGTGCGATGCCGGTAATAGTCGATCAGCCCGTTGTCGACGATGGTCTGTGCCACCGCCTGACAGCCGCGGCAGCACATCTCGTGCGACTCGCCTTCAATGATTACGGGGTAATGCGCGCCGGCCGGAACGGGCAGGGCACAGTGGTAACAGGTTTTCTCGGCGCTACTCATTCCAATTTGCATTCAATCTAAAAACTTTCACCGCAAAGGACGCAAAGGTTCGCAAGGAGAAACCAAACCCTCAGACATGCCTGCCTGATTGCTTTTCCTTTGCGAACCTTTGCGTCCTTTGCGGTTAGTGCTCTTTTGATCGAGAAATGGGATCATCAGAGTGCCGGGACAATAATCTCTTTTGCCGTTTCGAACCTGTCCTGACCACGTTCGATCAGCAGCACCGCCACCCACTGGCCCGGCCGATCCAGGCCGATCAGAGCGCGGTAGCGCCCCGGCGCGAAAGCGCTCAAGTTGGCCGGTTTCCCCGTATCCGCGCCGTCGGCCGGCCGCTTGATGCTGAGCGTCACGGTCGCACCCTCAAGCGGCTGTTGCGCGCCGTCGCTGGCGCTGACGGTGATTTCACCGGCCTGACCGAGCTTGAGCTGGTCGAGCCCGGCAACCTCGATCCGCCAGCCCATCTGGCGTTGCCGCTCGGATTTCTTCATGTACTGACTGATGACCTTGGCCGCTGCCTCGTCATGCGGCACCTCGCCGGAAAAAGCGGTATAAATTTGCTTACCTCCCGCATCAGGCATGACCCATTTGGCAATCGAAGGCGGCAGCCCGCTCATTGAAATCGAGACGAACCCCGCCATCAACAGCGCCAGCATCAGAAAGAAGCCGATGATAATCTTCGGAATCCAGTGCATCGGCTGCCGCGATGCCCCTGCTTTTCGATCCCCCGTCAGGGTCAGCACGATCGCTGTGGCGACGTACAGCGCCAGATGCAGTGCCACCACGT
>JAUYSN010000469.1 GCA_030696235.1 Sulfuricella sp.
GCTCGCCGCAGGCAGAAGTTGGGCCAGGGTTTGGTGATGGGTGCAGAGGTGATCGAAGAGTCGCCGGCCGAACCGGAAGGCAGCGAGCTTTCGGCCTGAGGTATCCCCATGCGGTGAAATAACCGCAAGGGGAGCTTGACATTTGGCCGGGGAGAAAATAGAATCCACAGTCTTTTTAGCAGCGGCTAAATTCCTGCGCCGGATTCTTAAGAGCGCTGTGCATATATTCGGGACGGCAACGGTTGCCGTCCCCGTTATTTTTTTGGAATGGATTATTAATGCCAACGATTAACCAGTTAGTGCGTAAACCGCGCGAGCCCAAGCCTGTCAAGAGCAAAGTGCCTGCGCTGGAAGGTGGCCCGCAGAAGCGCGGCGTGTGTACCCGCGTCTACACCACGACGCCGAAAAAGCCGAACTCGGCGTTGCGTAAAGTGGCTCGTGTGCGCCTCACCAACGGCTTCGAAGTGTCCAGCTACATCGGCGGTGAAGGCCATAACTTGCAGGAGCACTCGGTGGTGCTGATCCGTGGCGGCCGTGTCAAGGACTTGCCTGGCGTACGCTACCATACCGTGCGCGGCAGCCTGGATACCGCTGGCGTGAAAGATCGTAAACAGAGTCGTTCCAAGTATGGCACCAAGCGCCCGAAGGCGGCTTAAACTAATTTAAAAGCCAATTTATAAAGATAGCACCGAGGTAATTATGCCAAGACGTAGAGAAGTTCCCAAGCGCGAAGTCCTGCCTGATCCGAAATTCGGTAGTGCGGAAATTTCAAAGTTCGTTAATGTGTTGATGACGGCAGGTAAAAAAGCCGTTGCTGAGCGGATTATTTACGGCGCTTTGGAGCAGATTGAGAAGAAAAGCGGCAAGAACCCGCTTGAAGTGTTTACTCAAGCTCTGGGGAATGTGCGTCCTTCCGTCGAAGTGAAGAGCCGCCGGGTCGGTGGTGCCAACTACCAGGTTCCGGTTGAAGTTCGCCCGGTTCGCCGCACTGCTCTCGCGATGCGCTGGATCAAGGAGGCGGCACGCAAGCGTGGCGAGAAGTCGATGGGCTTTCGTTTGGCCGGCGAATTGCTGGATGCCGCTGAAGGCCGCGGTTCCGCGATGAAAAAGCGTGATGAAATACACCGTATGGCCGAAGCCAACAAGGCATTCGCACATTACAGGTTCTAATTTAGCCACACAGAACACGGAGCACAGGGCTTAGGCTGACTGTTTTCCCCCTGTTCTATGTGGACTCTGTGGCAATAAGGCGTTAGTAAAGGTTTTAACTGTGGCACGCAAAACACCCATTGAACGATATCGCAACATCGGCATTAGCGCGCATATTGATGCCGGCAAGACCACCGCGACCGAGCGGGTGCTGTTTTACACCGGTGTATCGCACAAGATCGGCGAAGTGCATGATGGCGCGGCCACCATGGACTGGATGGAGCAGGAGCAGGAGCGCGGGATTACCATTACCTCCGCAGCGACGACCTGTTTCTGGAAGGGGATGGACAATAATTACCCCGAGCATCGCATCAATATCATCGACACTCCTGGCCACGTTGACTTCACTATCGAGGTGGAGCGCTCGATGCGCGTGCTGGATGGCGCTTGCATGGTGTACTGCGCGGTAGGTGGTGTGCAGCCCCAGTCTGAAACCGTGTGGCGTCAGGCTAACAAGTACGGTGTGCCGCGTCTGGCCTTCGTTAACAAGATGGACCGTTCCGGCGCCAACTTCTTCAAGGTTTACGACCAGATGAAGAGCCGCCTGAAAGCCAACCCGGTGCCGATACAGGTGCCGATTGGGGCGGAAGACAAATTCGAGGGCGTAGTCGATCTGGTACGCATGAAAGCGA
>JAUYSN010000470.1 GCA_030696235.1 Sulfuricella sp.
GGCGTGCTGGCCCGCCAACTGCGGGTAGGTGCCGTCCGGCAGCCCGGCACCGTTCGGCTTGTGGCAGCCCTGGCAAACGCGGTAGGCATTGCGGCCGCGTTCGGCATCGCCCCTCAATTTGAGAATTTCGGCCTTTTCGCCGGCCGGTTCGTTCCAGACATAGTCTTTGGATTCGATCCCCGGTGCTTTGGGCTGCTGAGGCGCCCCGGCCAAGGCGGGAACGGTCTGTGCCAAAGTCAATGCCAGTGCCAGTAAGCAAAGTTTTTTCATTATCGGTTTCCTTGTATACGATTCAGCACGGGCTCTTGTCCCTTGTCCTCGGGTGGTTTGGCCGAGGGTATGCGACCCAGAGGGCATGTAGGGTAAGCCCATAGCGGATCATATCCCGCTCATTTTAATTGGACGCCCGCAAGGTATTCTGCCACGGCCCTCATTTCCTGCTCCGTCATTTTAACCGTAACGGACTGCATCGCCAGCCCCTTGTCGTTATCGCGCTCGCCGGTATTGAAACGCTTCAGCTGCAAGAAAGTGTATTCGGTATGCTGTCCGGCGAGGTGGGGGAAAAAGCCATACCCGGAGGCATCCGCCTCGTGGCAGCCGGCGCAGGCCGGCACGCCGGCATCCGGGTTGCCGTCCAGGTAAATCTTTTTCCCCTGCGCCAGCAGGGCAGGGTTCTTGACCACGCCGGGTTTGGCTTTCTGGCCTGCATAATAGAGGGCAAGGTTGGCCATGTCATCGGGCGTCAGGTTCGCCACCATCCCGGCCATGATCTCGTTTTTGCGCTTGCCCGCCTTGAAATCCTTGAGCTGCTTGAGGAGGTACTCGGCCTGCTTGCCCGCCAGCTTGGGAAATTCCGGGTTGGTCGGCTCGGTGCCGTTGCCATCAACGCCATGGCAGGCCATGCAGACCTGGGAGGCAATCTGCTTGCCCTTTTCCGGGTCACCCTTGGGGAGGGCCGCTGCCGCGGTGCAGGAGGCCGTCACTCCTGCCAGCATGGCTGTCATCACTATGAATTGCTTCACGCTTCATCTCCTTGATACATGGCATTCAGGCCTGCCACCTATTTGCGGTTTGCTTGATTTCCAAGGCAAACGATAAAACAGGTAGATTCAATGCATGTATTTTAACGTGCGTGCGGACAAAGCATGTTGATATATGTCAACCAAGTTACTTTGGGTTCCTATAATGTTCCGTAGGAATGCAGGCCGGAAAGGAACATGTTCACGCCGAGAAAAGCAAACGCCGTGACCAGCAGCCCCACCACCGCCCACCACGCCAGCAGCGCGCCGCGCAAGCCTTTCACCAGCCGCATGTGCAGCCAGGCCGCGTAATTCAGCCAGACGATCAGCGCCCAGGTTTCCTTCGGATCCCACGACCAGTAGCCGCCCCAGGCTTCCGCCGCCCACATCGCACCGAGGATGGTGGCGATGGTGAAGAAAGCGAAGCCGATGGCGATCGCCTTGTACATCACGTCGTCCAGCACTTCCAGCGCCGGCAGGCGGCTCGACAGCAGGCCTTTGTTCACGAGCAGGTAAGCCACCCCCACCATGGCGGCCAGGGCAAAGGCCCCGTAGCCGACGAAATTGGCGGGCACGTGAATTTTCATCCAGTAGGATTGCAGAGCCGGCACCAAGGGCTGAATGTGATGCGCTTCGCGGCCAAAGGTGTACCACAGCAGGAAGGCGACAGCGGCGCTGATGACCGGCAGCACGAAAGCGCCGAGCTGGCGGGTCTGGTAATACTGCTCATAGTACAGGTAGAGCAGCGCGGTGATGATGGAAAACAGGATGAACACTTCATACAGGTTGCTGAGCGGGATGTGGCCGACATCGGCACCGATCAGGTAGGACTCGTACCAGCGCACCATCAGGCCGATCAGCCCCATCGCTGCGGCGCTCCAGGTAATGCCGGCGGATACGCGGTTGGCGAAATCGGAGCGCATCGCCAGGCCGAGCCAGTAGCCCCCGGTCGCCATGACGAACAGCGCGCTCATCCACATGATGGCGGACTGGCTGGCGAACAGGTATTTCAGCCAGAACGACTGGCCGGCGCGGGCCAGTTCACCGTGATACTGGCTGATGCCAAAGAGGGACAGCACCGCGACCACGGGCAACAGAACACGTATCGGCTTCCAGAACCAGCCCAGGCCGATGAACGAGGCGGCCGTCAGGAACAGGATACCTTTCTCGTAGGCGTCCATAGCGCTGCCGTACAGGCTGTAGGCATAGACGCTGCCCGCCACCAGAGCCGCGGCATAAACCCAGTCGAACCCGTTCAGACTGCGGAAAAAAGCGGGGCGCCGATAACTGCCTTGTATTGCTTCCATCGTTATCCTTTCAGCAACTCGGCCAGATTTTTCTTGTGCCGGTTGAATTCATTCTCGAAATCCAGGGTTTTGCGGTTGCTCGACATAGCAAACAGCACCTCGCCCGGTTGCCCCTGATCCTCCGGTTTGACCAGCAGCCAGATGCGGCGTTCGCGGATATAAAACATCGCGAATATGCCCAGGATCAGCAGAACCGAGCCGGTGTAGACCATGTTCTTGCCGGGCGAACGGGTCAGTTGCAGGCCGCTGGCCTGCACTTCCTCATAGCCGGTCAGTTGCAGGTAGACGGGCGCGCCATAGGCGTAACTGTCATTCAGCGCGTTCAGGCCGTCGCGCACGAATTGCAGCGTTTGCGCGTTGACCGGTGCGGGTTTCAGCCCGGCCCGCTCGCGCGATATCTGGTAGGCCCCGAGCAGGGCGTGTTCCAAAACCTTCAGATAGGTTGCGGCCGCCTTTTCCTGCTCGGGTTTCGCCACCGAGCTCTCGATGAATTTGGCGAGCGCCTCGAAACCGCCATGGGCGAATAGGTCCACCACTTTCACCGTGCTCTGCGTCAGCTTCGCCCGCAACGCCTCGCTGCCCGCCCCCCCCTGCATCGCCGAGTCGACAAACCGGCGCGCAATTTGCGGGTAAAGCGCCGGGTCGAACAGCGTGGCGCGCAAACGCATATACCCCTCGATCCCGTCATTTTCATCCACCGGGAAGCGCAGGTAACGGAACGGCTCGTTGGGCGCGCTACGCACCCCGCTCACCAGATAGCGGACGCCATCGATCGCCAGCGGCAGCATGTAATTGTGGTATTCCCGGGCTTGGCCCTGGGCATCGCGAATTTTGTACTGGTAGCTGGGGCCGACGTTGCGCACCCGCTTCCTGGGCGCCGAGGAGGCCGCCTCGCCGAGCACGCGCGTGGCATTCTGCCAGAAGTCCTGCGGCTTCCCTTCAGCCACGGGTTCTTCGCCGATTTCCTGGACATTGAACACCTTGAACTCGGTGATTTCGACGGAGTACTGCGCTGCGCCGTTGGCAAGGCTGGAGCTCTGACTCACCACCCCGTTGAAGGGGAAAGGGGTGGCGGCCGGCGCAAACAGATTCCAGCCGTTCATGGAAAGTTTCGAACCGCCATCGCCGAAGCTCGCCTGATAAATGGCGACGCCCTTGTAGATGATGGGGTGATTCACCGACACGGTACCCTCGAACGCCTTGTCGGAATCCCTGTCGGTAATGACGATGTCGCTTTCGAAGGATTTCGGCTGGCCGGTGGCGTAGTGTTCGATGCGGAATTTCTTGAGGCGGATGAGGAAGGGCAAATCCTGCACCAGGTAGCCGTCCGCCACATTCAGGTAAATAACGTCTGCCGCCCCCCCTTCCGGGATCGAAATGCTGCCGCGAAAGGACAGATTGGCCGGGGAAAGGCGGCTGTGCGCGGGAACCCGGTCCACCGGCAGGTCGCGTGTTTCGATTTTCTTGTAGCCCAGCAGCTCCTGTACCTTGAGCGGGATATTTCCGTCGATCAGGCCGCCGAGGCAGATAATCACGATGGCGCCGTGGGTCAGGATGTAGCCCAGGCGATTGTAGCTGCCGGCCTTGGCGGCGATCAGCACGGACGGTGTGCCATCTCCCCCGACCTTGAAACGGTAGCCCTGGCCGGACAGATACCCGGTCAGGCGCTGCAGCATTGCAGCGGGCACCATTTCAGCCGGAAATGTCGCCTGATGGACAAAGCCGCGCAGCGAGGATTCGGCGGCATGCTCCCGGAACGACCGGATTTCATGCAGCATGCGCGGCACCTGCCGGTAGATGCAGACGCTGACGGAAAGCACCAGGAAGGTCAGAATGCCGAGGAACCAGCTGGCATGATAGACGTCGTACAGCCCCAGCACGGAGAAAGCCTTGAACCAGAAGGAGCCCAGCTCGATCAGGTAATTCGAATAGGGTTCATTCTGCTTCAACACCGTGCCGATGACCGAGGCAATCGCCAGCACGGTCAGCAGGCTGATGGCGAACCGCATCGAACTCAACAGCTCATAAACGGCTCTGTAAATCGGTGTGCGCATTGCTTGCATGGGTACTCTCAACTGACAAAAAAGGGTGACTTGCGCCACCCTTTCTCTTATTGCCGCCTGATTTTGATCAGATTAGTGCAGCCCGGTAATATATTCCGCCACGGCCTTCATGTCCTGGTCGGACATTTTCATGGCGACCATCTGCATCATCTTGCCAGGGTCGTTGGCGCGCTCGCCGTTGCGGAACTTGATCAACTCCGCAACGATATAGTCGCCATGCTGGCCAGCCAGGCGCGGGAACATCGCCGGGATGCCGGAACCGGCAGGGCCGTGGCAGCCGCTACAGGCCGGCACGCCCATTGCAGCAACACCACCACGATAGATTTTTTCACCTTGCGCCACCAGCGCCTTGTCCTTGGCGGCGGCCGGCGCCTGCTTCTGCCCGCCGAAATAGGCCGCCACGTTCTTCATGTCTTCCGGCGAAAGCATGGCGGCCATGCCCGCCATGATGGCGCTCTTGCGTTCGCCCGATTTGAAGTTGGCCAGCTGCTTGTTAAGGTAATCAGGATGTTGGGATGCCAGTTTCGGATTGGCCGGAGCCGGGCTATTGCCATCCGCACCATGGCATGCAACGCAGACTGTATTGACGATCTGCTGAGCCTTCGCCGGGTCAGCCTTGGCACCCGTTTCCGCGTTTACCCCCGATGCAGCCATCAACCCGACAACCGCTGCCATCACCATGGCTTGTTTCATTGCTCGCTCCTTAAACCGTTGTATGAATGTGCTAAAAATAACTTGGCATTCTATATCAAATTTGCCTTATCATGCCAGACTGAAAAAGGAACAACATGGCATTATTTCAAGAAGCACAGTTTTTTATCTCGGCGGACAAGCTCACCGACCTGCCGCCGCCCAGCGGCATCGAGATCGCCTTCGCGGGCCGCTCCAACTCTGGAAAATCCAGCGCAATCAACACCCTGGCCAACCGCAACCGCCTCGCATTCGTCAGCAAAACGCCGGGGCGCACCCAGTTGATCAATTTTTTCAGCCTCGGTAACGACCGCTTTCTGGTCGACCTTCCCGGCTACGGCTACGCCAAGGTGCCTGAGGCCATGCGCGTGCATTGGCAGAGCGTGCTGAGCCGCTACCTGATGGAGCGGGAATCTCTGTACGGGCTGGTGCTGATCATGGATGCCCGCCACCCGCTCACCCCGCTGGACCACCAAATGCTCAACTGGTTTATCCCCACCTGCAAACCGGTGCATGTCCTGCTCACCAAGGCGGACAAGCTCAGCAAGCAGCAAGCCACGGCCACTCTGCGCGCAGTTCGGGCGGAACTAGCGCGCACTTACCCGAACTGCACGGTTCAACTTTTTTCCAGCCTGAAACGGATCGGCATTGACGAGGCGGAAGCGATGATAGGGAAATGGCTGTCCGCCTCCCGAGAAGGTGCGGAAGCCGTGGTTGCGGATTGACGCAATCCGGTGACATGGGTAATCTTTAGAAAATAAAAAAAACCCCGGGTAAAGGGGAGTAAACCCGGGGGGATGAAACGCCTTAATAGGGAATTAAGGCACCCGCTCAGGGAGGAAAAGCGGGGGACGAAAGGGTTATCGTCCACTTGCTCAGAGTGGAATGGCTAGCATAAAGTTCCGCACTTAACATAGATTTCAGCATTGCCGATGCACCGCACAGATACACCCTCTCTCCTAACTCTCTCCCAGAGGGAGAGAGGGACGAGGTCTCGCTTCGCGAGTTTCACTTTAAACAGGACTGCTATGCACGCTTTGGGCAAATATCCTCATAAACGCATGCGGCGCATGCGGCACGACGAGTTTTCCCGTCGCCTGATGCGCGAAACCCTGCTGACGCCGGCCGACCTTATTTACCCGGTGTTTGTGCTGGACGGCAATAGCCGCAGTGAGCAGGTTTCCTCCATGCCCGGGGTGATCCGGCAAACTCTGGACAAGCTTCTTCATCAGGCGGAGGAATGCGTCAGGCTCGGCATCCCGGCTCTGGCGATTTTCCCGGTGATCGACCTGCCTCTCAAAAGCCTGGATGCAGCCGAAGCCTATAACCCGGACGGCCTGGTACCTCGCGTGGTGCGCGCCCTGAAACAGCGTTTTCCGGAACTGGGCATCATCACCGACATCGCGCTCGACCCCTACACCATCCATGGCCAGGACGGGCTGATCGACGGCAGCGGCTACGTCTTGAACGATGAGACCGTGGCTGTATTGGCAAAGCAGGCGCTCACTCACGCCGAGGCCGGCGCCGATGTGGTCGCCCCTTCGGACATGATGGATGGGCGCATCGGCGCGATACGCAACGCGCTCGACGGTCAGAATCATATCCATACCCGGATTCTGGCTTATTCCGCCAAGTACGCCTCGAGCTTTTACGGGCCGTTCCGCGACGCGGTCGGCTCCGCCGCCAATCTGGGGGCGGGCAACAAATATACCTACCAGATGGATCCGGCCAACAGCGATGAAGCCCTGTGGGAAGTGGGGCTGGACCTCGAAGAAGGGGCCGACATGGTGATGATCAAGCCCGGCATGCCCTATCTCGACATCGTTCGGCGCATCAAGGACACCTACCAGGCACCGACTTTTGTTTACCAGGTTAGCGGCGAATACGCCATGCTCAAAGCGGCCGCCCAGAATGGCTGGCTAAACGAGAGGGCCTGCGTGCTGGAGGCCTTGCTGGGATTCAAGCGCGCCGGCGCGGATGGAATACTGACCTACTTTGCGCTGGATGCGGCAAACTGGCTCAATGGAGTGATGGGTGATGAGTGATGGGTTTTTCCATTACCCATCACTCATTACCAGCTTTACCCATCACCATCTTGAAAATATAAGAACATTATCCCTCTTCAAGCAATGTCTCGACCTGTCTGGCATGCGCGCGCGCATTTTTTTCGGCATGGCCGCGCGGAATTTGGCGTATGTCCTCCGCGGCAAAAACCGTAACATTAATTTCTGCGGGGCCATCCAGCAAGGTAAAGACCGGGAAGGCGCGCTCTTCACCCCCGAAATGGAGATGTTTTTCGCCGCTTTTATAGGACACCTGCCTGGCCAGTAGGAACAATTCCACCTCCTTGGCGCTATCCGTGAACAACTGCAGGTTAATGTCCGAGTGGCGGGTCGCCGTGCCATTCAAAACCGAACCGGCAAGATAAGGATGGAACGGCTCCAGCAGGCGCATCGCCTCCAAGGCCTGCTGCCGCAGCTGACGCAAACGCACACTTTGCTCATCCCGCTGGTAAAGCGCCTGATAATCCCTTAGGGCCCGCTCCACTTCGTCATTATCCGGCAGGTTGTGGGTGTCCGGCGCACCTATCTGGCGAGCGGCCTTGCGCTTGGCCGAGGTGTAATCCTGAAGACCGTCCTCCGCAATGATGCGAGCCGCCTGGTGCGCGATTCGCTCGCGCATTCGGAGATTCGCTGCTTTTTCTCTCTCCCGATTCAGAACAATTGATCCTTGACCTCTTCCGCGGACTTGCCGCCACCGCCAAAGAGGCCTTCGAGGAAGCCGGACTGCTCGGCTGGAATATTTTCCTGATAAAAATATTCCAGAATTCCTTCGCTCCCATCGGGAACACGGCGTCCGCTTTGCGGGTCGATCTTGACTGTCGCGACACCTTCCGGCACTACCAGATCTGCTTCCGGCACGCCTTTCAGCGCCTTGCCCATATAACCCATCCAGATCGGCAATGCAGCCTGCGCACCTGTTTCTGCTCCGCCCATGGAACGAGGCTGATCAAAGCCGATCCAGGCAATCGCCACCAACCCCGGGTTGAAACCCGTGAACCAGGCATCCACCTGATCATTGGTGGTTCCGGTCTTTCCGGCGAGATCCTGACGTTTCAGTTGCATGGCACGCGCACCGGTACCAAAACGTACCACGTCGCGCATGATGGAAGTCATGATAAAAGCATTACGCGCATCGATCGCGCGCTCGGCATCATCACCAGCACGCTTGGGTTTGGCCTGCACCAGCAGAGTACCGCGCGCATCGACAATCCGGTCGATCAAATAAGGCTGCGTACGGTAGCCCCCGTTGGCAAACACCGAGTAAGCAGCAGCCATTTGCATAGGAGTTACCGATCCCGCACCCAGCGCCATAGTCAGGTAGGGCGGGTGCTTTTCAGTCGAAAAGCCGAAACGGGCGATGTAATCCTGGGCATACGACGGGCCGATAGACTGCAATACACGGATAGAAACCAGGTTCTTCGACTTGGTCAGGGCGGTG
>JAUYSN010000473.1 GCA_030696235.1 Sulfuricella sp.
GGCTTGTTTTACTTCGAGGATTTTTTGCAGGACGTCGGACATATTCAGATCTCACCGCAGAGAACGCACAGGAAAAAATAACTCACCGCAAAGGACGCGAAGGTACGCAAAGGAAAAACTTATAAACCATTCACGATCCGCTTGATGCCGTCACGCATATGGATGACATTGAAATTCAAAATAAAACCAAGCTTATGGCCGCTTAATTTTAGATAGCTCAATAACTGGGCAGTATGAATGGGCGCCAACTTTTCAACCGCCTTTAATTCAACGATAACGCAATCACCAACCAGCAAATCAAGCCGATAGCCGGCATCGAGCTTTAAACCATCATATACAACCGGAAGGGCTACTTGCCGTTTAACCTCAAGCCCATTTTTCTCCAATTCGTAGGCAAGGCACACCTCATATGCACTTTCCAACAACCCGCAGCCCAAAGCACTATGAACCTTCATGGCCTCAGCTATTATCTGCTTACCGACCCGTTCTTCTTGATCTTGCATTCCCTTGCGTACCTTCGCGTCCTTTGCGGTTCAAGTTGTTTTAAATCGATTGGAAAACGCAATCAGCTGCTCCAGCTTGGCCTTGGCTTCGCCGCTGGCGATGGCATGAATCGCCTTCTTAACCCCTGCTTCCAGCGTCTGCGCCATGCCGCCGACGTAAATCGCCGCGCCGGCATTGAGCGCGACGATGTCGCGTGCAGCGCCGTGGGTGTTATCCATTACCGCCAGCAGCCTGGCCTTGGCTTCCTCGGGATCATGCGCCTTGAGCGCCTCGACCGACCCGAGCTTCATGCCGAATTCTTCGGGATCGATGGCGTATTCGATGATGCCGCCATCTTTCAGCTCGGCGACGTGGGTTTCGGTGGTGATGGTGATTTCATCCATGCCATCACCGCCATGCACCACCATGACGTGGTTCGCACCCAGCGATTTCAGCGCCTCCGCAAGCGGGCGGCACAAATCCTTGCGGAACACGCCCATCACCTGGTTTTTCGCCCCGGCCGGATTGGTGAGCGGGCCGAGCAGGTTGAACAGGGTGCGCACGCCCAGTTCGCGCCGCACCGGTGCGGCATATTTCATGGCGCTGTGGTGGTTGGGGGCGAACATGAAACCGACGCCGATTTCGTGGATGGACTGTGCCACCTGGTCGGGGGTGAGATTCACATTCACGCCCAGCGCCTCCAGCACGTCGGCAGAGCCGCAGGTGGAAGACACCGAACGGCCGCCATGCTTGGCAACTTTCACGCCCGCCGCAGCGGCGACCAGCGCGGAAGCCGTGGAGATGTTGAAAGTATGGGCGCCGTCGCCGCCGGTGCCGCAGGTATCCACCAGATGCGTTTCGGCACCGACCGGCACCTTGATCGAAAGTTCGCGCATCACCTCGGCGGCAGCGGCGATTTCGCCCACGGTCTCGCCCTTGGCGCGCAGCGCAACCAGGATACCGGCGATCTGCACCGGCGTCAGTTCTCCGCCCATGATCTGATGCATGAGTGACAGCATCTCGTCGCGGGTCAGGTCGCGCTTTTCCAGCAGCGCGGTTAATGCGGCTTGTGGCGTCATTAAATCCCCCTCTCCCCAACCCTCTCCCACAAGGGGAGAGGGAGCAATAGTAAAAGGCACTTGCTTTGAATTGCCCTCTCCCCAACCCTCCCCCGCGAGGGGGGGGGTTTGCACTGCAAATTTACACCCTCCCCTCCGGTAGGAGTAGGAGTGGCACATCACTGGTTTTCTCCCTCCCCCTTGACCGGGGAGGGCCGGGGAGAAGGTGACAGCGCCGCATGTACGCACTGCATCACCCCCTCCAGGTTCGTCAACACTTCATTGTTCCAGAATCTCAAGACTTGAAATCCCTGGCTATTCAACCATTGTCCACGAATTTTATCAGCTTCCTCTTGATCTGCATGTTGCCCACCATCCAGTTCTATAATCAGCCTGGCCTCGAAACATACAAAATCGACCACATAGTTGCCGAGCGGTTGCTGCCTTTTGAATTTATGCTCGTCAAACCGGCCAGCCCGCAGGTGTCGCCATAACAGCATTTCGGTGTCGGTCGAGTTTGTCCGCAACTGGCGGGCAAAATTCGTCAGCTTTGTGGGCATGCACCCTCTCCCCAACCCTCCCCCGCGAGGGGGGAGGGAGCAATAGTAAAAGGCGCTTGCCTTGAATTGCCCTCTCCCCAGCCCTCCCCCGTCAAGGGGGAGGGGGCTAAAAACATCACCGTGCAGGAAGTTATCCTCCCCAATATCCTTGCACACCGTCGCCCGACTCCCTCCCCCGTCAATGGGGGAGTGGGCTAAAACATCGGCACTCGCAGCGCAGCCTCCACTCCACTTGCATCCAGCTAACCTACTCCCTCCCCCCTCGCGGGGGAGGGCTGGGGAGAGGGGGTGCTACCGTTTCTCCTCCTTCAGAAAATTCGCCAGCATCTCATGGCCGTATTCGGTCAGGATGGATTCTGGATGGAACTGCACGCCTTCCACTTGCAGGGTCTTGTGGCGCACCCCCATGATCTCGCCGTCTTCGGTCCAGGCGGTGATCTCCAGGCAGTCCGGAATGCTCTCGCGCTCGATCACCAGGGAATGATAGCGGGTGGCGCGGAACGGGTTGGGCAAACCTTTGAACACGCCCGTGTCCTTGTGGTGGATCATCGAGGTCTTGCCATGCATCAATTGGGCAGCATGAACGATCTTCCCCCCGAAGGCCTGGCCGATGCTCTGGTGACCGAGGCAAACGCCGAGAACCGGCACCTTGCCGGCAAATGCCTTGATCAGCGGCACCGAGATGCCCGCCTCGTTGGGCGTGCACGGACCGGGGGAAATCACGATATGGTCGGGCTTGAGGGCCGCGACCTGCTCCACGGTAATTTCATCGTTGCGGAATACCCGCACCTCCGCACCCAGCTCGCCGAAATACTGCACCAGGTTGTAGGTGAAGGAGTCGTAGTTGTCGATCATTAAAAGCATAAATAAACCCTTTCACCGCCAAGGACGCTAAGGAACGCGAAGGAAACCTTAACCGAACTCCTTTGCGTTCCTTCGCGTCCTTTGCGGTAAGGAATTTTAGTCATTCTGGCCAGTCAATCCACTAAGCGCCAGTTCTGCCGCGCGCAGCACGGCACGGGCCTTGTTGCGGGTTTCCGTCCATTCGCTGTCCGCCACCGAGTCGGCGACGATACCCGCTCCCGCCTGGACGTAGAGCGTGCCATCCTTGACCACCGCGGTGCGGATGGCGATCGCCAGATCCATGTCGCCGTTGAATCCGAGATAGCCCACTGCGCCGGCGTAGATGCCGCGTTTGGTCGGTTCCAGCTCGTCGATGATTTCCATCGCGCGCACCTTGGGCGCGCCGGACACCGTGCCGGCCGGGAAGGTGGCGCGCAGCACGTCCATCGCGTTCAGGCCGCTTTTCAGCTTGCCCTCGACGTTGGAAACGATGTGCATGACGTGAGAGTAACGCTCGATGGCCATGTTCTCGGTGACCCTGACCGAGCCGGTCTGGGCGACGCGCCCCGCATCGTTGCGACCCAGGTCCATCAGCATCAGGTGTTCGGCCAGTTCCTTGGGGTCGGCCAGCAGATCGGCGGCCAGCGCTTCGTCCTCTTCGCGGGTCTTGCCGCGCGGACGGGTGCCGGCGATCGGGCGCACGGTAACGGTTTCCTCCTCCAGCCGCACCAGGATTTCCGGCGACGAGCCGACCACCTGGAAATCGCCCATATCGTAATAGAACATGTACGGGGAGGGATTGAGCGAGCGCAACGCGCGGTACAGCGACAGCGGCGAGGCGGCGAAAGGCTGCGACATGCGCTGGGACAGCACCACCTGCATGATGTCGCCGTCGAAGATGTAGCGCTTGGCTTTTTCCACCGCCCGCTTGAAAGCGTCTTCGCCAAATTCCGATGCGGCCTGTGCAGGCGGATAAGAGGCCGTGACTGGGATTGCCACTGGCTGGTTCAACTGGCTGCGCATTTCGTCCAGCCGCGCCTGACCGAGGGCGTACGCCCCGGGCTGGGCGGGATCGGCGTAGACCACCAGGTAAATCTTGCCGGACAGGTTGTCCACCACCGCAACTTCCTCCGACAGCAGCAGCAGGATATCCGGCGTGCCCAGCACGTCAGGCTTGACGGCGTGGGCCAGCTTTTTCTCGATGTAGCGGATGGTGTCGTAGCCGAAGTAGCCCGCCAGTCCGCCGGTGAAGCGGGGCTGACCGGGATGCTCGGCCACTTTCATGCGCGCAGCGTAGTCCTGGACAAATTGCAGCGGGTCGTCGGTTTCAACCCGCTCCAGCACCGTGCCCTCATTTTCGACGCTCACGCTGCGGCCATGCACCCTGATCCGGGTTTTGGCCGGCAGGCCGATGAAGGAATAACGACCGAAACGCTCGCCCCCCACCACCGATTCAAGCAGGTAGGAATAGGGCCGGTTGGCCAGCTTGAGATAGACGCTTAAGGGGGTATCGAGGTCAGCCAGGGTTTCCCGCACCAGCGGGATGCGGTTGTAGCCTTGGGCGGCGAGGGTGTTGAATTCGTGTTCAGTCATATAAACTTTTTCACCGCGAAGGACGCGAAGGAACGCAAGGGAAACCTAAAAACCATCATGGCGATGACACTATTTTCAAGCTTTGTGGCCGCACATCGCTTTTGCTGAAGCCTTCCTTTGCGAACCTTTGCGTCCTTTGCGGTTAATTTGCCTTTCTAACCAGCTTCAGCACTTCCGGCAGGCTTTCGATCACCGCATCGCAGTCCTGTTCGCGCACGTCCTTGCCGCCATTGTAGCCGTATGGCAGGAGCACCACCGGGCAGCCGGCGGCGCGCGCAGCCTGGCTGTCGTTCAGGGAATCCCCCACCAGCAGCAGGTCCTTGGGCTCGGC
>JAUYSN010000474.1 GCA_030696235.1 Sulfuricella sp.
CACCGCCATCAAGCTGACCACGTCGCGCTATTTCACGCCCAATGGACGCTCCATCCAGGCCAAGGGCATCAGCCCGGATATCACCGTCGAAGAGGCCACGGTCAGCGGAGTCGAACAGCAGGGCGCGTTCAACCTGCGCGAGGCCGATCTGGAGCGGCATCTATCCAACGGCAACAAGGAAGAAGAAGGCAAGAAACCCGAATCACCGTCGATCAAGCTGCCCGCACCGCCAAAACCGGCGCCCAAGGGCAAGGAAGACAAAACCGACAGCGGCAAACCGGCTCCCGGCGAAATCGTGTCGAAAAACGACTACCAGCTGAATCAGGCGCTCAACCTGCTGAAGGGGTTGAATATCCTGCAGAGCAAGTGAGGCATGAGGTAGGGTGGACACGTTTTTGTGCCCACGCGGTCAGCGGAGTTATTCCGCGTGGGCACAAAAACGTGCCCACCCTACTGACTGATGGCTGACAGCTAAGAGCTATCCAATGGACGACAACCAGCTCCTGCGCTACAGCCGGCACATCCTGCTGCCACAGATCGGCATCGAGGGTCAGGAAAAGCTGCTTGGCGCCCATGCCCTGATCATCGGCGCCGGCGGCCTGGGCTCCCCGGCCGCGCTCTACCTTGCCGCCAGCGGCGTCGGCAGGATCACGATCTGCGACGGCGACAGCGTCGATCTCACCAACCTGCAGCGCCAAATCGCCCACTTCACCCATTCCCTCGGCACCAACAAGGCGACATCGGCGCAGCGCACGCTCGCCGCCATCAATCCCGAAATCAGCGTCACGGCCATTCCGCAGCGCGTCGAAGGAGCTGAACTCAACCACCTCATCGCCCAGTCCGATGTCGTGCTCGATGCCAGCGACAACTTCGCCACCCGCCATGCCGTCAACCGCGCCTGCGTCGCCCATGGAAAGCCGCTGGTTTCCGGTGCGGCGATACGCTTCGATGGACAAGTGGCGGTTTTTGATTTGCGTGCCCCCTCCAGCCCTTGCTACCACTGCCTGTTTCCGGAAGCGGGGGGGGAAGAAGGCGAGCGCTGTGCAGTGATGGGCGTGTTCGCGCCGCTGGTGGGGATCATCGGCTCGACCCAGGCAGCCGAAGCGCTGAAGATCCTGAGCGGCGCCGGCCAGCCGCTGAATGGCCGGCTGCTGCTGCTCGACGGACTGCAGATGGAGTGGCGTTCGATCCGACTGAAGAAGGATCCGGCCTGCCCGGTGTGCGGCGAGTTGAAAAACCAGCTATCCTTATAGCATCCTAGAAAAAGCTTTTACCACGAATTCCCACGAATAAAACACGAATGTTCACGAATAATCCGTTGGTTAGTATGGATAGCCTGATTCACCTGATTGGTGTCAAAAGTAGGCGCCTCTAGGCAACATGACGATGGTCTCTAACTATTCGTGTTTATTCGTGAACATTCGTGTCATTCGTGGTTAATCGCCGTTTTTTTGGTTCATAGGCCCTTAAACAGGGAATCCCATGCTCCCCATTCAGGAACTGCTCAACCGGCTTCGCTGGGATAGTGCATTCGCAAAAGGGGATTTCGTGATCGGCTATTACGACCGCGTGGAAGGGAAAATCATTCAGGTGCCGTTGCAGCAGGTGCACATGACCCCGGGCGATCATTTTTCTTGCCAGGTCACCGATCAGGACGGCTATGCTCACGACGTTCCCTTTCATCGCATCAAGGAAGTCCGCAAGGACGGTCAGCTGATCTGGCACAGGGAACATTAGTGCCAATGACGGAAGCGAGCACTTGCAGATGAACATGCCCGGCTTCATCCTCATCGGTATCATGCTGATCTGGAGCAGAGCGGCCTTGCCGGAGAACACACCCGCCGTGAATCGCGCAATGAATTCTTCCTCGCCCACCCTCGCAGACCGCCTGCGCGGTCACGTTTCCCACCTTGCCGTTGAGATCGGGCAACGCAACGTGTTCCGACCTGATGCGCTCCATGCCGCCGCCGACTACATTCGCCACGAATGGGCCGCCCAGAATTACCAAGTGAGCTCGCAGTATTACCAGGCCATGGGCGTGAAAAGCGAAAATCTGGAAGTGCGCCGGATCGGCAAGACCAAGCCCGACGAAATCATCCTGGTGGGCGCTCACTACGATACGGTGCGGGGTTCTCCAGGCGCGGACGACAACGCGAGCGGTGTCGCGGCACTCCTCGAGCTCACCCGCCTGTTCGCCACTGCGGAGACAGAGCGCACTCTCCACTTCGTGGCATTCGTCAACGAGGAGCCGCCGTTCTTTTTCTGGGGCCGGATGGGCAGCGGCGTTTATGCCGAAGCCGCGAAGGCGCGCGGCGAGAACATTCGCCTGATGATTTCCCTGGAGATGCTGGGCTCATACAGCGAGAAACCAGGCAGCCAAAGTTACCCGCCGCTATTCCGGCACTTCTACCCCGACCGGGCAAATTTCATCGCCATGGTTTCAAACCGGGCCTCCCGCAAGGAGTTGCAACAACTGGTCACCGCCTTCAAGTCCCGCTCGGATTTTCCCGTGGAATCGCTGGCCACCTTCGAAATCATCCCCGGTGTGGCATGGAGCGACCATCTCTCCTTCTGGCGGGAGGGATATCCGGCAATCATGATCACCGACACCGCTTTCTATCGCAACGCGGCCTACCATTCCGCCGATGACACGCCGGAGAAGCTGAACTACCCCGCGATGGCCCGCGTGGTGGAAGGATTGTTCCATGCCCTGATGGTACTGGAATTGCAGTAGCGCCTTCTTGAACTGATGAAATCATAACCGAAGCAATTCGTCGCAATCGGGCAACACTCACCCTTTGATCAGCGCCCGTCCCTGAGCCGCCCAGAACTCCATCGGCTCGCGCTTGAAGCCGCTCTTGGCGAACTGGTGCCAGCGGCCAACCACGAAGCTCATCATCAGGTTGGCCTGAGCGGCGGCATCGATCTCGGTCGAAATTTCCTGCTGGCTCGCGGCCAGCCGCAATGACTGCTTGAGCGTGGCTTCCAGCCGGTCATGCAGCTGGTTGATGCGGGTCTGGAGGCGGCTATCCTCGTTGACCAGCACCTCGCCGATCAGCACCCGGGTCATGCCGGGGTTCTTCTGGGCGAAACCGAGCAGCAGGGGCAGCACGGCCTCCAGCTGTTTCACACCGCTGTTCTCTTCGCTGGCGATCTTGTTGATCAGGCCGAACAGGGTCTGCTCGATGAACTCGATCAGCCCCTCGAACATCTGCGCCTTGCTGGCGAAGTGGCGGTAGAGCGCCGCCTCGGATACGCCGATCCTGGCGGCCAGGGAAGCGGTAGTGATTTTCTCGCCCTGCGGTT
>JAUYSN010000475.1 GCA_030696235.1 Sulfuricella sp.
GCTCGCCCAGCGTCAGCGGCGAGAAACGTGGGTCGCGGAAAGCAGCCGCATAGGCGTTGGCCTTGACGTCCTGCAGCAGCGGACGGCGCGCCTCCAGGCTGCCGATGCAGCCGCGCAGGTCGCCTTGCTGGGTCAGAGTGATGAAGCAGGCGCCCAGTTCCTTGAGCCATACGGCATCTTCTAGCGCCTGCATCGGCTTCCCCAGCGCCTGAGAGATGGTGGCGCGGGCAATCGGAATCAGAATTTGGCCTTTTTCAGTGGGCACGCTTGTTCTCCTCGGTGAAGGCGAAGGCGGCATAGCCGACCACGCGGTTCTTGTCGCCGGCGGTATCCCCGGAATTGCGCAGGTCGAGCAGGCGCGGTTTGAGATGGTGGTGCTGCGCCGCCAGCAACAGGCCGTTTACCGGCGTGCCGCCGCAAGCCTGCTCATGGCTTAGCGGCCAGCGCAGATCGAGAATGGCCTGTGCGGTGGTGCTGTCGATTTGCTGCGCCTCGCGGTAGGTCAGGAAATGGGACAGGTCGGAGCTGATGACGATCAGCGTATCCGGGCCGCCCCACAGGCGTTCCAGCACCTCGGCCACCTCCTGCGGCGTGGCGTCGCCTACCGCCAGCGGAACCAGCTTGAAGTCGTCGAGCACGGCCTGCAGGAAAGGGAGCTGCACTTCCAGGGAATGCTCCAGGGCATGGGCCGCATCGTATTCCGCCACCTGCGGCAGGTCGGCGATCTTCGCCATGGCGTCGAGGTCGAGGGGCACGATGCCGAGCGGTGTGGCGAAGCCTTCCGTGCTCGGCAAGGCGAGCCCGCGCACGGGAACGCGGTGCACCGGGCCCAGCAGCACGACACGACGGTAAATATTTCTGCCTTGTTCCAGCAGGGCATAGGCGCTGGCGGCAACCGGCCCGGAATAAATGTAGCCGGCATGGGGTACAATAACCGCCTTGGGGAGAGTTGCCGGTTTTTCCGCATGCTGTTCCGCTTCTTCCAGCATGGCCGCAACTTCGCTAGCCAGGGCGCGCGGATCGCCGGTGTAAAATGCGCCGGCAACGGCGGCGGGACGAATCCGTTTCATGACACCCCCTGACCGATTAACTGTTGTCTGTTAAACCTTACTTTCAAGATAGCCAATTCCATAAAGCAATGCCAAATTATTATGCTTTGATCCCTGCCGCCGGATTCGGTTCGCGCATGGGAGGGGAAACCCCCAAACAGTATCTTTCTGTTCTTGGTAGGCCGCTGATTCACTACGCGGTAGCGGCCTTGTGCCGCCACGCCAGGATCAGCCGTGTCTATGTGGTGCTCGCGCCGGAAGATACGCTGTGGAAGTCCTATGATTGGAGTGCTTTCACCGGCAAGCTCAAGCCGCTGTACTGCGGCGGGGCGGAGCGTTTTGAATCGGTGCGCAACGGCCTGGATGCGATCCAGGGCGAGGTCGGTTTCGAGGGCTGGGTGCTGGTGCACGACGCAGCCCGGCCCGGTCTGAGCGGCGAACTGCTCGACAGCCTGATCGGCGAGGTCGGCAACGACCCCTTCGGCGGGCTGCTGGCGGTGCCGGTGGCGGATACCCTGAAGCGGGCCGACGCGGACAACCGTGTGTTGCGCACCGAGCCCCGCGACAAGCTGTGGCAAGCGCAGACGCCGCAGATGTTCCGCTACGGCCTGCTGCAGCGCGCGCTGTCTCTGCTGGATGGAGCGGTGGTGACCGACGAGGCGCAGGCGGTCGAGCGCATGGGCTTCCAGGCGAAACTGGTGGCGGGCGACATCACCAATTTCAAGGTCACCTATCCGCAGGACGTTAAACTGGCGGAGCTGATACTGTCGGGAGCCAAGGCATGAGAGTCGGACAAGGGTTCGATGTCCACCAGTTGGTGGAAGGGCGCAAGCTGATCGTCGGCGGGGTGGACATTCCCTACGAGCGCGGCCTGTTCGGCCATTCCGACGCCGACGTGCTGCTCCATGCGATTTGCGACGCCCTGCTGGGCGCAGCAGGTCTGGGCGACATCGGCCGCCATTTCCCCGATTCCGACCCGCGCTACAAAGGCATCGACAGCCGCAGGCTGCTGCGCGAGGTGGTGCATCTGCTCAGGGAAAAGGGCTGGAGCGTAGCCAACCTGGACGCCACGATCATCGCCCAGGCGCCGAAGATGGCGCCGCACATTGCGCAGATGGTGGCGAATATCGCCGCTGACCTGGATGTGGCGGCGGATTGCATCAACGTCAAGGCAACCACCACCGAGAAGTTAGGCTTTACCGGGCGGGGCGAGGGGATTGCGGCGCAGGCGGTGTGCTTGATTGAGAAGAGACTTTAACCCGGATGTTTCATACCCAAAGGGCACAAGTAAATTGACGCGCACCAGCACCGATATCACGCTTGATCAAAAGCTTCAGTTCCTGCTGCGGCCTGAATCCTACCCAGATAGGCCACGGAACGTCGAAGCTGCCGAAACCCACATGTCCTGGGTGTTCATGACCGATGCCTATGCCTATAAGCTCAAGAAGCCGGTGCGGTATGACTTTCTCGATTTCAGCACGGTTGAAGCCAGGCGCCGGGATTCGGAGGAGGAAGTCAGATTGAACACCCGCCTCGCACCGCATATCTATCTGGGGATTCTGCCGCTCACCATAGACTCGGCTGGATCGCTGAAGATAGGCGGTGAAGGCGAGGCGGTGGATTGGCTTGTCAAGATGCGCCGCCTTCCGACTGATCAGATGCTCGACCATGCGATCAAGCAGGGAACCGTCGAAACGGCCGATGTGCGGCAGGCTGCCGTTGCGCTTGCCAAGTTCTATCTGACCTCGCCGCCAGTCGAGCTGGGTGAGTCTGAATATAGAGAGCGGTTCGAAAAAAACGTGGACGCCAATCTGCGGGAATTGACCGATCCCATATATCGGCTGCCGGAAGATCTGGTCCGCAAAATCACCTCAGCTCAATTCGCGTTCTTGAAGGAAGAATCCGAGCTGTTTTACCAACGAGTGCGAGAAGGAAGAATCATCGAGGCCCACGGCGATCTTCGGCCCGAGCATATCTGTCTCGGGCCGGAACCGGTTATTATCGATTGCCTGGAATTCAGGCGCGAATTCCGCATTCTCGATACCGCCGATGAGCTGGCCTTTCTCGCCATGGAATGCGAGCGTCTGGGCGCGCCATCGGTGGGGCAATCGTTCCTCGAAACCTACAGCGAATATACAGGTGACAAGCCTTCCGAGAAGCTGTTGCATTTCTACAAAAGCTACCGTGCAACCCTGCGGGCGAAGATCACAATTTGGCATATCAAGGATGCCGAAGTGCGGAATCCATCAAAGTGGTACAACTTGGCAGGGGAATATCTGCGTCTCGCGGAAGCCCACACGCGCGGGTTCTGAGCCGCCTATACTTCCAGCAGATCCACGATCGACCCGCCCGTGTGGATGTGTGTAATGGCTGCGGCAAAGAGCGGCGTGGCGTCCAGGACTTCCAATTTGGCCCTGGCAGCCTCCGAAACCAACCGGAACGGCGGTATCGTGTTGGTCACAATGACCTTGTCCAGCGCCTCGTTCGCCAGGACTTCATTGGCAGCTCCCACGAACACGCCATGCGATGCTGCCGCATAGATTTTCTTCGCCCCGAGTTGGCGACATGCCGATGCTGCGCGCAGAATGGTCGTTCCCGTGCTGATCAGGTCGTCGATGATGAGAGCGACCTTGTCCTTCACCTCGCCGACGATCGCCTCGCCTGAAACCACTCCCTTGCTGCGCTGTTTTTCCATGAAGGCGCTAGATACTGTTTTGCCTGTCGCGCGGGCCAGCGCTTGCCTGAACTGCTCGGCTCGCTTTATTCCACCCACATCGGGCGAAACGACAACAATCTCCTCACTTCGCAAAAGAGGCGCGAAATACCTGACAAACAGGGGCTTGGCTTCCAGGTGGTCAGTATGGCACCGGAAAGCGTTTTGAAAGGCGGCGAGGTTGTGCACGTCCAGGGCCAGAACCCGATCCGTCCCAACAGCCTCAAACAGGCTGGCAACGTAGCGTGTAGTGACCGGATCACGCGGTTGGGTCTTCCTGTCTTTGCGCGCGTAACACAGGTAGGGAACAACGGCTGTCACGCTACCCGCCGAGGCATCCCGCAACGCGCCAATGAAAAAGAGCAACCGGCAAAGTTTGTCGTTGACACTCTGCTGGGTATCCGCGTACAGAGACTGCACCACAAAGACATCCCGACCCCGCACGTTTACAAGGGGCCGGGACTTATGCTCGCCATCCTCGAACTCTCGTTCCTCGTGCTCACTCGAAGAAACCCCGAGCTTTTGGCTGACCATCTCGCCAAACGCACGGCTTGCGTTAAGCGTGAAAAGCATGAGGTTTCTATCATTCATATCATTCATAAGGCGAAGCGGGCTTCCGTGGTTAAGGCGGCGGAAAGGGGTTTCAAGATGCACCCTCCCTGCTTTATGGATAGCCGATGCCAATAAATTTGCAAGCGAGTCGCTAGCGGATTCGGTTTTCGCAATCGCCGAAATTTTTCTTTCCAGGCACAACCCGGCTATTGCTGGCTAGAGAAGGCCTGTGGCAGTTTCAGATCGGAAGCCTTCTATTACCCAATGCCGTTTATCAAGCAGCAAGGCACCGCTCAGGCCAGAAACTCTTCGCCCTGGAACGCCAGTGTTCCAGAGCGCCCAGGCATTTCGCCCATCACCACCTCGTGCCGAGGCAGCTCGTCCAGCTTCAGCCCCTCGAAGTAATCCTTGAGCGAAACCAGCTCGTAACCTTGCGCTTTCCAGCCGTCGAGCAGTTCATCGAACACGCCGGCCAGCTTCATGCCCTCGAGTTCCGCATGCAGGGTGTAGACGTGGCCGGTGGGCGGCGGATTTTCGGTCAGCTGGAGCAGGTGCTGGGCGACGTTGCCGGGGGTGATGTTGCCGACGCCGATGAGTTCGTCCAGCGTGGGCAGGGTGGTGGGTAGCTGCGGGCAGGCGACGATTTCCGCATTCCACATCGGGATGAAAGGGTGGGTGCCGCGCGTGTCCGAACAGTAATCGAAATCCAGGCGTTGTTCCAGGCGCAGCGCGTGGACATTCATTTGCCAGCCGGCGGCGCCGTGGACCTTGGCGGGTTCGCCGAAGATCTTTGCGAAGCGGTCGCAAGCCAGTTTCATTTCCCGCGCCGTCCAGGCTGCATCTTTCTTCGCAACATAATCCTGCCACCTGATGTGGTCGTAGCAGTGGATGCCGACCTCGAAGCCGTCATCGCGGACCGCTTGCATGATTTGAGCGCAGCGCTTGCCGATATCCGGTCCCGGCAACAGGGTGCCGTACATCAGCGTCTTCAGGCCGTAGTGTTCCAGCACCGAGGTGCGAGACACCTTCTTCATGAAGCCGGGGCGGAACACCCGCTTGATGGCGCGGCCGGTGTGGTCGGTGCCGAGGCTGAACAAAAAGGTGGCGCCAGCTTCATGTTTTTTCAGGATTTCGGCCAAGCGCTTCACGCCCTCGCGGGTGCCGCGGTAGGTGTCGACGTCGATTTTTAGCGCGAGTTTCATGCTTGCTTCAAATTTCAAAATCATTAACCGCAAGGGACGCGAAGGACGCAAAGGAATTCATTTTGTTTTCCTTCGCGTAACCTTGCGTCCCTTGCGGTGAAAGGGCTGTTTATTCGACGAGTTTCCGTGCTTCCGCCACTTGGCTGCGGTAGGCTTCATAGATGTGCTTGAGCGCGTCCGCCATGGTCACCTGTGGTTTCCAGTCGAGGTCTTTCATGGTGTTTTCGATCTTCGGGACGCGGTTCTGCACGTCCTGGTAGCCTTTGCCGTAGTAGTCTGCGGAGGTAACTTCCAACATTTTGACCTGGTGTGCGGTTTCCTTGTACTCAGGGTATTCCATGGCAAGATCAAGCATCATCTTCGCCACTTCCTTCACCGAGTAGTTGTTGGACGGGTTGCCGATATTGTAGATCTGGCCGGTCGCGACGCCGTTCTTGTTCTCGATGATCTTCATCAGCGCATCGATGCCATCCGAGGCGTAGGTGTAGGAGCGCTTGGCAGTGCCGCCATCCACCAGCTTGATATCCTCGCCACGCACGATGTGCCCGAGGAACTGGGTGATCACGCGTGAGCTGCCTTCCTTGGCGGTGTTGATGTTGTCCAGGCCGGCACCGATCCAGTTGAAGGGACGGAACAGGGTGAAGTTGAATTCGGTCTTCATGGCATAGGCGAAGATCACCCGGTCCATCAGTTGCTTGGAGCAGGAGTAGATCCAGCGCGGCTTGTTGATCGGGCCGAGGATCAGTTCGGAGTTCTCCGGATCGAATTCATCGTCGCGGCACATGCCGTAGACTTCGGAGGTGGAGGGGAAAATCAGGTGCTTGCCGTACTGCACGCACTGGCGCACGATCGGCAGGTTGGCCTCGAAGTCCAGTTCGAACACCTTGAGCGGTTCCTTGACGTAGGTCGCCGGGGTGGCGATCGCGACCAGCGGCAGGATGACATCGCACTTCTTGACGTGGTACTCGATCCACTCCTTGTTGATGGTGATGTCGCCTTCGAAAAAGTTGAAGCGCGGGTTGTCCATCAGCTCGGTGACCCGCTCGCTGTACATGTCCATGCCATAGACTTCCCAATCGGTCGTCTCGAGAATGCGCTTGGAAAGGTGATGGCCGATGAAGCCATTCACGCCCAGGATCAGGACTTTTTTCATCGTTTTTTTCCTAGTCAAAAAATAAATTCTATCTACTATTGTCTCCCTCCCCTTCAAGGGGAGGGTCGGGGTGGGGATGGGGTCAACCCATGCCCAGCGGTAGCGCATCACTACCGCAGACGGTAATCCATTCATCGGCGGTCATCATCTTGCCATCGAATTCGAACGTCAAAATTCGCAGCACTTTCCCATCGCCGCATTCCGCGTAGCAGCGGCCATTCTCGCAATAAAATGCCGGTGCCTGTGCGCGTCTTTGACGTTGCGGCTCGAGCAGGGTTTTCAGCACCCGAACTGGCTTCCCGGCAAGCAGCGTGTAGGCGCCAGGGTAAGGCGGCGCCACGGCTCGCACCAGGTTGTGTATGGTCTGCGCGCTCTGCAACCAGTCAATTTTACCATCTTCCGGCCGTCGTCCGCCGAAATATCCGCCCTGGCTCAAGTCCTGCGGCTTGAGTTGGGCCGTGCCAGCCAGTAGCGCAGGCAGGCAGCGGTGTAGCGCAACCTCGGCGGCGCAGGTGACTTTGTGGAATACCTCCAGCGCTGTGTCGTCGGGCAGGATAGGTACGGCCTGCTGGTCGACGATGGCGCCGTTGTCAGGCTTCTCGTTCATCACATGCAGGGTCGAGCCGGTTTCGCGCTCGCCCTTGATGATCGCCCAGTTCACCGGCACCCGGCCGCGGTATTGGGGCAGCAGCGAGCCGTGCATGTTGAAGGCGCCGCGGGGCGGGATGTCGAGCAGCACCTTCTTGAGCATATTGCGGTAGTAGAAGGAAAAAATGAAATCCGGCTTAAGCGCCTGGATTTGCGCAACCACTTCGGGGGTGTTGGGGTCGTCCGGCGTGATCACCGGAATGTCGTGCTGCGCCGCCAGCTCGGCCACGCTGCCGAACCAGATATTTTCGTCCGGGTTGTCGGTGTGCGTCACCACCAGCGGGACTTCGACGCCATGGGCCAGCAGTACCGACAGGCAGCGCACGCCTACGTTGTGGTAGGCGAAGACGATGGCACGAGGTGAAGAGTCCATATTTGTGAGTTGGCGTTTGAATTTACAGGCCTGCGCGACTTTTCGCGCAGGGTTGGTGGAATGAGAGGTTACGCATCTTTTTTGCGCCCAGAACGAGGAGCTTGCTCAACAACCCCAGGACCGGGGGTAACGATAACTCTAGTGCGAGCGTTCGGTAGCTTGTGCATAAGACTTGCGACGGTAATGTTTTTCGCTTTGGCTTCCTGAATGATTTCGTAGAGGACATCACCGCTGATTGTCTTCCCTTCCTCGGCCATCGCGAAGGTGTCTATCTTAAAAGGCGCTTCTTCTGTCGCATCTCCCGGCAACGTAGCGTTGACGATGTGTTCGACGGTGCTGTCATTCAGGACGTCGTTCATTCCTTCGCCAAAAGAGAATCGTTGCTTTATCTTGTCCGGTCGCGCGCGCATGGCTTCAATGTTGATTACATCTATTTCACTGAACGGAACGTGGAAGTCGCCGTAGTTGATGAACTGCTTCCGGTCGAGACGCATTTGAAAGTGGTAGTGCTGATGTTTGGCGTGCTGCGAAGTGGCGTGTCCCTGATAGTCAGACTCGGCACATGAAAATGCCCATTCAAGGTTTTTGTACTTGATGGTTACCTCAAAAAGCTTGGTTCCAGTTCCTTCGTCCGGAAGGTCGTTGATGTTTCGAGCAAAGCCTTCTTGGTTTGCAACCCAACGCAGAAAACTTTGTATCTGGTAGTAGCCGTAGTGCTGCGCAATCAAGAGCAGATCATTTTTCTTGAAGCCTTTTGGCTTGAGAAGCCAGTGTGGACAAGGAGACTTTTTGCTGAATGACGCAAGTGGCTTCTTGCAGAGATAGCAATGACCCTTGCCAAAGTGCTCGAGAAAATGCTGGTGCTCCGCTTCGGCAGCACGAAAATTCACCTCGTTGCCGTGCGCGAGCGTTTCCTCCGGCAATGACTCCAAGAACTTCGCAAAATCCTTTCCTTTGGCACGGGGATCTTTAGTCACAGGGTTCCTCAAGTGCAGATTCATAACGTCCGAATTCAGGGGAACTGCGTGGCTTTATCGCGCAGCGTCCCCTAGAATGAATGTTAGGCATTTAATGTCACTCTGACCCCAATGGCACTCGGTTCAACGGTTATTGTCGCGCCAGCAAATCGAGTGCTTCTATTGCGAGATTGTCGCCAGACGCTGCAGCCAGACTGAACCAGTGGTGTGCCTGCTCACTATCTTGCGCAACACCTTGACCTCTTAAATACAATAGCCCAAGGTTGTACTGCGCATTTGGGAAACCTTGTTCAGCTGCCTTGCCAAGCCATTCCGCTGCCTGAACATAGTCCTGCGAAACGCCCAGTCCTTGGGAATACATTATTCCAAGGTTGTACTGCGCATCTACATAGTTCTGTTCCGCAGCTTTGTGCCACCACTTTGCTGTCATTGCATAATCTTGTGCAAAATATTGACCATAATAATACATCCACCCAAGAGGGTATTGAGCCTCTGCGAAACCTTGTTCAGCTGCCTTGCCAAGCCATTCCGCTGCCTGAACATAGTCTTGGTCTTGTAAATATCTAGAGCCAATGCAAGTTTGCGCTATGTTTTCAGCTTTCTTGATTTCATCAGGCGTCATGAGGGTGTCAGTCATAAGAATAATGTCTTGTCCAGCCTTGTTACCTTTTGCTACCGCTAGAAGGAACCATATGCGTGCGCGAATGAAATCTTGTGCAACACCCTCTCCATAGAGATACATCCGCCCTAGGTGTAGCATCGCCATGTCATCTCCTTGCTCTGCGGCGAGGTTGAGCCACTTAACTGCCTCCTGATAGTTCTGCTCCACGCCCGCACCCTTTTCGTACATTTGGCCGAGCATAGACTGGCCACGCGGGTCTCCCCGCTCTGCAGTCAAGCGATACCACCTCAGAGCCTCTTGAAAGTCTGGCTCTACACCTTTACCTTCTTGGTACATATGCCCCAGCATATTCTGGGCGAATGTACTGCCTTGCGTTGCGGCTAGGCGACACCACTTCATGGCT
>JAUYSN010000476.1 GCA_030696235.1 Sulfuricella sp.
CGCCCCGCGTGGCGCTGAAGCAGAATCTGGTCGGGGTCAGCGTAGGCCCGCTGCTGAAGGACGCGGCCAATATCGACATGCTGGAAGGGCACGGCAGCGTGGCCCTCGACGTCAACGCCCAGGGCGCCACCGTCAGCGCCATGAAGAAAGCGCTGCAAGGCAGTGCCGCGCTCAACCTGCACGACGGTGCGCTGAAAGGCATCAACATCGCCGGCGCAATCCGCAGCGCCAAGGCCAAGTTCGGCTCGCTTCAGGGGGAAACCACCCAGGCCGCCAATACCGCCGACCAGACCGATTTTTCCGAGTTGAAAGCCAGTTTCCAGATTAACAATGGCGTTGCCCACAACGAGGACCTCTCCGCCAAATCGCCGTTGCTGCGTCTGGCCGGCAATGGTGACGTGAATGTCGGCGAGAGCTCGATAAATTATCTCGCCAAGGCAACGGTGGTCGCTTCTTTGGAGGGCCAGGGCGGCAAGGAACTGTCCGCGCTCAAGGGCATGACGGTGCCAGTGCGCATAACCGGGCCGTTCACTGGGCTGAAATACACTCTGGATTTCAACGCCATGGCCTCTGAGGCGGTTAAGCAGAAGGTCGAGCAGAAGAAAGAGGAAATCAAATCACGCCTCGGCGAAGAGCTGAAGGGCGGCCTCAAGGGGCTGTTCAAGTAATTCCATTTCTCGATCAATAAAGCATTAACCGCAAAGGACGCAAAGGTTCGCGAGGGAAAAACGAAAGGGTCTCGGCCTTTCCTTTGCGAACCTTTGCGTCCTTTGCGGTGGAAGATTTTTGCGGCTTATTGTTGGATTAAATACAAATTGGAATTTCAAGAGTCCATGAAGGATTTTTCCCGGCTCCTGATCGAGTGGCAGCAACAGCATGGCCGGCACGGCCTGCCTTGGCAGCAGACTCGCGATCCTTACGCGGTGTGGCTGTCGGAAATCATGCTGCAGCAGACCCAGGTCGCCAGCGTCATCCCCTATTACCAGCGTTTCATCGCACGCTTTCCCAATATTGCCACCCTCGCTGCCGCGTCGCAGGATGAGGTGCTTGCCCACTGGAGCGGGCTCGGCTATTACGCACGCGGACGCAACCTGCACCGTGCCGCGCAGCTCGTGGTGGCGCAGCATGGCGGCGTTTTTCCGTCTGATCCTGAGTGGGTCGTGGTGCTGCCCGGCATCGGCCGCTCCACCGCTGCCGCTATCCTGGCTTTCTCCTTTGGCCAGCGCCGTGCGATCCTGGATGGCAACGTCAAGCGCGTGCTGGCGCGCTGTTTCGGCATAGCTGGCTATCCCGGCGCCAAAGCGGTGGAAAATCGGCTGTGGCAACAGGCTGAGGCGCTGCTGCCTGAATCCGGCATCGAAACCTATACCCAGGCGCTGATGGACCTGGGTGCTACGCTGTGCACCCGCAAGCCGTCCTGTGCCGCCTGCCCCCTTGGTTCCGGCTGCGTCGCCTACAATGAAAAGCGGGTGGCGGAGCTGCCCGAGCCCAAGCCGCGCAAGCCGCTGCCGCAGAAGGAAACCGCCATGCTGATCCTGCTGCGCCAAGGTGAGGTGTACCTGGAAAAGCGGCCGCCCACCGGCATCTGGGGCGGTATGTGGAGCTTGCCCGAAGCGCCAGTCCTGGAGGCGGACGCGCCAGCCCGCCTCGGCATGGCTGGCATGGAGGGCAAGCCGCTGCCTGAGTGGCAGCATACCTTCACCCATTTCCGCCTGCGCATCGTGCCGCGGGTGTTCGAGGTGACGGCGCTGCAGCCGGGCGCGCGCGAGCCGGGCGGGCTGTGGCTTACCCCGGCCGACGCGCTGGGGGCGGCGCTGCCCAAGCCGGTGCGGGAGATTTTGAAAATGCTTGCCTAATGGCCTGTTAACCTGGAAAAAGCTACTGAATCGCAGAGGACGCAGAGGAAAAGCAAGATGCTGGAGGCTGATGGCGAATTTCCAATCGGGTGAGCGCACAATGGCGCCTAAGACTTTGAATTCCCCCGCGTCCTCCGCGGTGAAATGCCGTTTTAGTCTCTTACTGACCAAATGATGTCAAAATCCGACAAGAATTTGGGGTTGAAATGAGCCATACGGTAATGGGTGATGAGGAATGGGTAATGAAAACCTTCGATCATCACTCATCCCCCATTACTCATCACTCCATTTTGGTTCCGGCTCTGCCGGCTTAGGTAGAATAGAGCTATGCTGATCGACACCCACTGTCATCTCGATGCCGCCGAATTCGACGCCGACCGCGACGAAGTGGCGGCGCGTGCCCGCGCAGCGGGGGTCGGGGTCATCGTGGTTCCCGGCGTGGAGCGAGCCGGCTTCGCCGCGCTGCTGGCGACTTGCGAGCGCTATCCCGGCTGCGTCCCAGCGCTGGGCATACATCCGATGTATGTGGATCGAGCGACGCCCGAAGACTTGACGGCGCTGCGCGAGATGATTGTTCTGCACCGCCCGGCCGCTATCGGCGAAATCGGCCTGGATTTTTTTGTGCCGGATTACGACTGCGAGCGCCAGGAATTCTATTTTTCCGAGCAGCTGAAAATCGCCCGGGAATTTGACCTGCCGGTGCTGCTGCACATCCGCCGGGCGCAGGATACGGTGCTGAAATTCCTGCGCCTGGCCAAGGTGAAAGGCGGCATCGCCCATGCCTTCAGCGGCAGCCGCCAGCAGGCGGAGGAGTTCATCAAGCTGGGATTCAAGCTCGGCTTCGGCGGTGCCATGACTTACGACCGCGCCACCAAGCTACGCGAGCTTGCCGCCACCCTGCCGCTGGACAGCCTCGTGCTCGAAACCGATGCGCCAGACATTCCGCCGGCGTTCATCGGCAAGGCGCGCAACAGTCCGGAATACTTGCCGCGCATCGCCGAGACTTTGGCTGAATTGCGCGGCATCGGCCTGGACCAGGTGATCGAGGCGACTACGGCCAATGCCCGGGCGATCCTGAAAGGCCTGGCATGAGGAACCACGCAACTCTGCGCATGGCGTACCTGTCGATCGTGACCTCGATCGCGACGATGGCGCTGAAATTCGGCGCCTATTCCCTCACCGGTTCGGTGAGCCTGTTTTCCGACGCCGTCGAATCGCTGGTCAACCTCGCCGCCGGCCTGATTGCCCTGGCGGCGCTGATCATTGCTTCCCGTCCTGCGGATGTTGACCACGCCTACGGTCACGACAAGGCGGAATACTTTTCCAGCGGCGCCGAAGGCGCGCTGATCCTGGTGGCGGCGGTCTCCATCATCTATGCCGCGGTGGGGCGCTTCCTGCATCCCGCTGCGCTGGAAAACCTCGGCCCCGGCCTGATGGTTTCGTTGCTCGCGGCGGCACTCAACTTTGCCACGGCACGGGCCATGCTCAAGGTGGGAACCCAGTACGACAGCATCACCCTGGAAGCGGATGCCAAACACCTCATGACGGATGTCTGGACCTCGGTGGGGGTGGTGGCGGGCTTGGGCGTGGTGATGTTTGCGCCGCCCTCGTGGCAGATACTCGATCCGCTGATGGCGGTGGCGGTGGGGCTACATATCATCTTCACCGGGATCCACTTGCTGCGGCGTTCCTGGAGCGGGCTGATGGACGCCGCCCTGCCGGCCGATGAGGTAGGCCAGATCGAGGCGGAGATCGGCAAGCTCTTGCCCAGTGACACCTCCTTTCACGACCTGCGTACACGCAAATCCGGTTCGCGTCGTTTCATCGATTTTCACCTGCTGGCGCCGGGAGCAGGTACGGTGAACGAGGCTCATGCCCTGTGCGACCGGATCGAGGAAGCACTCGAGCGCACCTTGCCCAACACCGCGGTGACGATTCATGTCGAGCCACTGGAAACGCATAAACTCGAAAACAACAGTTCATCCACGGATTAGCACGGATGTACACGGATTTTCCTTTAGAATTGAACCTAGAAAAAGCAGTTGAACCGCAAAGGACGCAAGGGACGCGAAGGAATTCAAGGACTTGAATAACTTAATCTGCTTACCTGATAGGGGATGAAAAATAATTGATTAACTCATTGCCTTCCTTTGCGAACCTTAGCGTCCTTTGCGGTGAAATGCCGTTTTTAGGTTTAATGATCTTTGGTTTTATCCATGTACATCCGTGGCTAAATAAAGGCCCTTCATGCAACCCCAATTCGAACGCACCCATATCCTGATCGGCGATGAAGGTATCGCCAGGCTGGCATCCAAGCACGTCTTCGTCGCCGGGCTCGGCGGTGTTGGTTCTTACTGCGCGGAAGCGCTGGCGCGCGCCGGCATCGGCCGGCTGACCCTGCTCGACCACGACGTGGTGGCGGCTTCCAATATCAACCGCCAGCTGCCGGCATTGCTCTCCACCGTGGGCCAGCCCAAGGCGGAACTGATGGCGGCGCGCATCCGCGACATCAATCCTGAATGCCAACTGACGGTCATCCGGCAGTTTCTCAATACCGAAAACGTCAACGATCTGGTGCCGGGAGACTGCGATTACGTGGTGGATGCGATCGATTCGCTGGCGTGCAAGGTGGCGCTGGTGGCGGAAAGCCTGAAGCGCGGACTGAAGGTGGTTTCGAGCATGGGGGCGGGCAATCGCCTCGACCCGAGCCGGATCAAGCTCGCCGACATCAGCCAGACCGAAATGTGCCCGCTCGCGCGCCAGATGAGGAAGCGCCTGCAGCGCCACGGCATCCGCCAGGGTCTGCTGACGGTGTTTTCCGACGAGCAGCCCAGCGCGCCGCTGCCGCCCCAGCCGGTGGAAGGATCGGGCCGTCCGCGCGCGGTCAACGGCACCATCAGCTACATGCCGCCGCTGTTCGGCTATATGCTGGCGGGGGCGGTGATTCAACAGCTGCTGAAAACCGACGAACCAGCAACCTCAACCAGTAGTGTGGAATAACGCCAGCGTTTCCACCGCATGGTTGTTGCACAACATAAAGGAATTCAAAGTGAGTGGCATTGCGTTTGCATTTGAAATCGGCGGCAAGGCGGTGGATCCGGACAAGATCGAAAACCCTGATGAAGCCAAAATCATCAAGAGCATCATGGAGTCGGTTTCCGACCGGGTCGAAGATCTGCATTGCCAGGAACACGACGAGGGCCCCCGGTTTGTCTGCACCGGCGATAGTTATGAAGACCTGACGCTTGAGGTGATGGGGTGCTGCGAAGCGCTCGTCGAGCAGGTCACGAAACGGCTGTCCATAACCGAGTAACGTAACTCGGCTGGCACGCCGGTTGCGCGAATAAAATTTAGGGTTTATATCAGAAAAGTAACTGTCGTTTCAGCCGTCATTTTATTGATATCCAACTGCACTTCTCAGTACTCATTCTGTTCCTCGACAGGCGTGGGGTCGTCCGCACAACTGCA
>JAUYSN010000480.1 GCA_030696235.1 Sulfuricella sp.
ATGCGCAATGACCCTCGCTTCAGCATCCTGGTAGGGTTTCAGCTTGAGCAAGTCGTCGCTTCGTCCGGCCTGGTAAAGGGACGCAGCGCGATGGAGCATCAGCCCTTCACCCCCATTTCCGACCACCCGGTCGAACGCGACGCGCAATCCGGCCCGGTCTGCCACCTTGAACTGCTCGACCGGACGCACCCAGGGCAGCGCAAGCCCGGCAAGCAAGGGCTTCAGCGCCGCGTTGCGTTCAGCGAAGGCTCCCGGATGGGCCGGCAGATCGAACACCATGAAACGCAGCGTACGCCATGCGGCATCATCCGGCGTTTTCTGCCGCACGATGGATACGGCACTGGAAAACTGGCCGCGTCCGACCCACAACTCGCCGTCCAGGGGGAAAGCAGGCCACCCCGCAGTGAACCAGCCCGGCGCCTCGATACGCTCCCCGCCACGCGTCAGCAGCTTTTCGCCGTCCCAGTAACCGCGTACCCCGTCCAGCTTCTCGCTGACCAGGTAGTCGGCGAGCGGCGTATCACTGCGATAGACATTCGCCAACATCACCGGTGGCGGCGGAAAATCCGCCGCGCGAGCCACGGGCGCCTGCATAACAAGCTGAAAAAACAGGGAAAAAAGCACTGGCAACACCCAACCGCGACCGCGGCAGGCGACACCCGCAATACGCGTCCACCCCATCATGTCCTGCATGCATTGCGTCATGCCTTTTTTCTTTCAACCGTAATTATCCATAGCCCTGAATTGGCAGGATTTCGCAGTCCGCGTAGGGCGGAAAAGCGTAGCGCCTTCCGCCGTATGGGATGCCCGCACATCATTTCGGTGGATTGAACATTCGGCGGATAACGCTTCGCTCATCCGCCCTACAGGGCTGTGTCTCTGTGGTGAAATCAGCCTTTCTTCACCTTCCCCGGAATCTGCGGCGTCGTACATACCACATCAGCATTCTGGGCGCGGTGGCGCAGAGCGTGATCAATCAGTACCAGCGCCAGCATCGCCTCGGCGATGGGCGTGGCGCGGATGCCGACGCAGGGATCGTGCCGCCCCTCGGTAGATACCATCACCGGGTTCCCCGCCTTGTTGATCGAATGACGCGGAATGCGGATGCTGGAGGTGGGCTTGATGGCGAGGTGGGCCACGATGTCCTGGCCGGTGGAAATGCCGCCGAGGATGCCGCCGGCGTGGTTGGAGAGGAAGCCCTGCGGCGTCAGCTCGTCGCCATGCTCGCTACCCTTCTGCGCCACCGAGGCGAAACCGGCGCCGATCTCCACGCCCTTGACCGCGTTGATGCTCATCATGGCGTAGCCGATCTCGGCGTCGAGCCGGTCGTACACCGGTTCGCCCCAGCCCACCGGCGCGCCTTGCGCCACCACGGTGACTTTCGCGCCAACCGAATCGCCGGACTTGCGCAGGGCATCCATGTATTCCTCCAGTTGCGGCACATAGCTGGCATCGGCCACGAAGAAGAGATTCTCGCCCACGTCCGCCCAGGACTTGAATGGCACCTCGATCGGACCGAGCTGGGAAAGGTAGCCGCGAATCTCCACGCCATAGCGCTCCCTCAGCCACTTCTTCGCCACCGCCCCCGCAGCCACCCGCACCGCCGTTTCGCGCGCGCTGGAGCGCCCGCCGCCGCGATGGTCGCGGATACCGTACTTGTGCCAGTAGGTGTAATCGGCATGGCCGGGGCGGAAAGTCTCGGCGATGTTGCCATAATCCTTGCTGCGCTGGTCCTCGTTACGGATCAACAGGGCGATGGGAGCACCAGTGGTCTTGCCCTCGAATACGCCGGAAAGGATTTCCACCGTGTCGGACTCGCGCCGCTGGGTGACGTGGCGCGAAGTACCGGGCTTGCGCCGGTCGAGTTCACCCTGGATATCCGCCTCGCTCAAGGCCATGCCGGGCGGGCAGCCGTCCACCACGCAGCCGATCGCCGGGCCGTGGCTTTCGCCGAAGGAGGTGACGCAGAAAAGTTTACCGATGGAATTGCCGGACATAAGAAAACCCGATTGGATTATTAAAGGAACAGCGAAAGTTTATCACAGGTAGAAACGCCCTCCACCGCCGATTCCCCTGCCCCCTGTAGGAGCGACCTCCAGGTCGCGACCAGCGGTGCTTTGAAGAAACAGGGAATTCGCGACCTGGAGGTCGCTCCTACAGAAAGGCGGCATCCCACAATGGATAATCGCCCAGCCGCTCCACCAACCCTGCACGCAATGGATTAGCGACGACATAGCGGGACACCTGGACGATATCCTCGTCGCGACGCAAAGCGTGGTCATGGTAGCTCGTCTGCCACACCCTGCCGCTACCGCCGAGACGCCGGTTGATACAGCGGGCGGAAAAGCTCTTTACCGATTTCATGAGCGGGGCGAGAGGTATTCTCTCCCCCAGGGCAAACAACCAGTGAAAGTGATCCGGCATCACCACGAATGCGAGAGTTTCCGAGTCTCCGGCGAGATCGTGATGGCGCAAGGCATGGACAACCTCCCGCCCCAACCCGACATCGACGAACAGCGTCCTCCGCGCCTCGGTAACCGCCGTCACCAGATAAACGCGCCCCGTCTCCGAGTACCGGCCCTTGCGCAAATCCCCGCCATGCACCTCCCGCCCCATGCAGTTTCTCCCTTGCGCTTCTTCGAGTTCTTCCGTGCCTCCGTCGCCCCATACCTCAGTCAATATGTCGGCAATCCTGCGTTGCTCGTCCAGCCCATCATCCAATCATCCATTGCCGTTTTCCACAACCGGCTGTCTTGGTACGATGACGCCATGACGCAACCCCCTTAATTGGTTTTTGGAGAAGATGATAGCAGAGAGGCAGGGCTTGTAGGAGCGACCTCCCGGTCGCGAATGTTTTGAAAATCGCGACCGGGAGGTCGCTCCTACGAGGTGGCGGCATTTCTATTATTTCCATTCCAGAAAATCCCGCCGAGCATAGGCTACATTTAAGCAATACAAACGCCGTTTATCCTCATGAAAATCCATCACCTCACCGTCGAAGATGCGATCCGCAGCCTAAACAGCCACCCCGAGGGGCTGTCCGCTCGGGAAGCCGCACGCCGACACAGGGAATTCGGACCGAACCGGGTGGAGCGGGTCAAAAAGGAGCTGCTGGTACTGCGCTTCCTCAAGGAGTTCACCCACTTTTTCGCCCTGATCCTGTGGCTGGCAGCGGCGCTGGCCTTCGTCGCGGAATTCAGCGACCCCGGCAAGGGCATGGCGATGCTGGGCTGGGCCATACTCGGCGTGATCCTGATCAACGGCATTTTTTCATTCTGGCAGGAATACCGCGCCGAGAAAGCCCTGTCCGCGCTGGAAAACCTTCTGCCACACCAGGTAATGGTGCTGCGTAGCGGAATTATCGCGCAAATCCCGACCGTCGAACTGGTTCCCGGAGACATTCTTATCTTGCAGGCAGGCGACGACATCCCCGCCGACTGCCGGCTGGTCGAGGCTTTTGGCGTCCGCGTCAACAACGCCACGGTCACCGGAGAATCCCTGCCCAAAGCCAGAAATACCGAACCCTGCAAGGAGGATGACCTGCCCTTTGCACGCAACGTCCTGCTCGCCGGCACCTCGCTGGTATCCGGCGAGGCACGGGCGGTAGTGTTCGCCACCGGCATGCATACCGAATTCGGCAAAATCGCCCACCTGACCCAGACTGCGAGGGAAGCGCCATCCCCATTGCAGCGCGAGATTGCGCGCGTAAGCCGCCTGGTAGCCGCCCTGGCCAGCCTGCTCGGTGCAATTTTTTTCCTGATTGGCCAGGCGATCGGGCTCCCTTTCTGGGAAAGCCTGATTTTCGCCATCGGCATCATCGTCGCCAACGTGCCCGAAGGCCTGCTGCCCACCGTCACCCTGGCGCTGGCCATGGCCACCCAGCGCATGGCCAAACGCAACGCCCTGGTGCGCCACCTGCCTGCGGTGGAAACGCTGGGCTCCGCTACCGTGATCTGCACCGACAAGACCGGCACCCTCACCCAGAACCGCATGGCGGCGAAGGAGGTCTTTCTCGCCGGCGAGTTCCGCGCCGCCACCGACTTGACCCTTGACCCCGCACTGGCGGAAGACTACCGCTGCTTTTTCGAGACTGCGCTGCTCTGCCACAACCTCCAGACCACCGAAAGAAACGGCGCTCCCGAACTGCTCGGCGATCCGATGGAAATCGCGCTGGTGCGCATGGCACAGGGCGTGTTGCCGGAGCCCCCAAGTTACGCCAAGGTGGGCGAAGTGCCCTTCGACACCGACCGCAAACGGCTTTCCACCCTGTTCCGCACGCCGACAGGACTATCTCTCTACACCAAGGGCGCGCTGGAAACGGTGCTGCCCTTGTGCACGCGGGTGCAGATTGGCGCGAAAACTCTGCCTCTCACCCCGGAACTGCGCGAAAAATTTGCCGCCGCGCAGGAAGCCTTGGCGGAAAAAGGACTGCGCGTGCTCGCTCTGGCTCACCGTGCCGTAACAGAAAACGAATCCATGGAGAATCTGGAGTGTGGCCTGACCCTGCTCGGCCTGGCGGGACTGGAAGACCCGCCGCGCCCGGAAGTGCCCGACGCCATCCGCAAATGCTTTGACGCCGGCATCCGCGTCATCATGGTCACCGGCGACCACCCCCATACCGCCCGTGCCATCGCCCGCGAAATTGGCCTGATCCGTGGCGAAACTCCGGTTGTCATCTGCGGCGATGAACTGCGGCTGCTGTCCGATATCCAGTTGCAGCTTGCGCTGGATGCGCCGGAAATCATTTTCGCCCGGGTTGGCGCCGACCAGAAGCTGCGCATCGTTGGCGCGCTGCAAAAAAAAGGAGAACCCGTCGCCGTCACCGGCGACGGCGTCAACGATGCGCCGGCGCTGAAAAAGGCCGACATCGGCATCGCCATGGGGCTGTCCGGCACCGACGTGGCGCGCGAAGCCGCCGACATGGTGCTGCTCGACGACAACTTCGCCAGCATCGTCGCCGCCATC
>JAUYSN010000231.1 GCA_030696235.1 Sulfuricella sp.
CAGAAGTCCGCAGCCAAGGACGAGCCCGTGCCGGAGGACCTGTATGAGGTCGGCTGCATGGCCAGCATCCTGCAGATGCTGAAACTGCCCGATGGCACCGTCAAGGTGCTGGTGGAAGGCAGTCAGCGCGCTCAGGTGACCAAATTTTCCGATGCCAAGACCCACTTCGTCGCGGAAGCCGACCTGATCGCGCAGGAAGATGGCGAAGACAACGAAATCGAGGCTCTGCGTCGCGGTCTTTTCGCGCAGTTCGATCAGTACGTCAAACTCAACAAGAAAATTCCGCCGGAGATACTCACCTCGCTGGCCAGCATTGATGAGGCGGGGCGCCTGGCTGACACCATTGCCGCTCACCTGCCGCTCAAGATCGAGCAGAAGCAGGAAATCCTGGAAATGGTGAACGTGCAAAAACGCCTGGAGCACATGCTCGGCATTCTGGATGCGGAAATCGATATCCTCCAGGTGGAAAAGCGCATCCGCGGCCGTGTCAAACGCCAGATGGAGAAGAGTCAGCGCGAGTATTACCTGAACGAACAGGTCAAGGCGATCCAGAAAGAGCTGGGCGAGCTGGAGGAAGGCTCGGATCTGGACGAGATGGAAAAGAAAATCAAGGCGGCTTCCATGCCCAAGGAGGCACTTGCCAAGGCTGAATCCGAATTGAAGAAACTGCGCCTGATGTCGCCGATGTCGGCGGAAGCGACGGTGGTGCGCAACTTCATCGACATCCTGACCGGGTTGCCGTGGAAGAAGAAAACCAAGATCAGCAAGGATCTGAAAGCGGCCGAAGCGGTGCTGGAGAAGGATCACTACGGCCTGGAGAAGGTCAAGGAACGTATTGTCGAATATCTGGCAGTGCAGCAGCGCGTGGATAAATTCAAGGCGCCGATTCTGTGTCTGGTTGGTCCGCCCGGCGTAGGCAAGACCTCACTGGGTCAGTCCATCGCCCGCGCAACCAATCGCAAGTTCATCCGCATGGCACTGGGCGGGGTGCGCGATGAAGCCGAGATTCGTGGCCATCGCCGCACCTACATCGGCTCCATGCCGGGCAAGGTGTTGCAGAGCATGGCCAAGGTCGGCGTGCGTAACCCGCTGTTCCTGCTGGACGAAGTGGACAAGATGGGTGCGGACTTCCGCGGCGACCCATCCTCGGCGCTGCTGGAGGTGCTCGACCCGGAGCAGAACCATACCTTCGTCGACCACTATGTCGAGGTGGAGTATGACTTGTCCGACGTGATGTTCGTCGCCACTTCCAACTCCATGAACATCCCCGGCCCGCTACTTGACCGGATGGAGGTGATCCGCCTGTCCGGCTACACCGAGGACGAGAAGATCAACATCGCGATGCGCTACCTGCTGCCGAAGCAGTTGAAGCTGCACGGGCTTAAAGAGGACGAGGCCAGTATCGCCGAAAGCGCCGTGCGCGACATCGTCCGCTATTACACCCGCGAGGCGGGGGTGCGTAGCCTGGAGCGGGAAATCGCCAAAATTTGCCGCAAGGTGGTGAAAGCGCTGCTGCTCAAGAAGAGCAAAGGCAAGATCGCGGTGACCGCGCGCGGCCTTGATAAGTACCTGGGTGTGCGCAGTTACAGCTACGGTATGGCCGAGCAGAACAACCAGGTTGGCCAGGTGACGGGTCTTGCCTGGACCGAAGTGGGAGGCGAGTTGCTGACCATCGAGGCGGTGGCGCTGCCCGGCAAGGGCAAGATGATCACCACGGGCAAGCTCGGCGAGGTGATGCAGGAATCGATACAGGCGGCACTTTCCGTAGTGCGCAGTCGCTCACGCGCGCTAGGCATCCCCGAGGATTTTTATCAAAAGAACGATGTCCACATTCACCTGCCGGAAGGCGCCACGCCCAAGGATGGGCCTAGCGCGGGTATTGCCATCACCACCGCGATGGTATCCATCCTGACCGGAATTCCGGTGCGGGCAGATGTCGCGATGACCGGCGAGATCACGCTGCGTGGTGAGGTTTTGCCGATCGGCGGGTTGAAAGAGAAGTTGCTGGCTGCTCACCGTGGCGGGATTAAAACTGTCTTGATTCCTCATGAGAACGTCAAGGATCTGGTCGAGATTCCGGATAACATCAAAAACCGGCTGGATATCCACCCGGTCAAGTGGATCGACGAAGTGCTCGCTTATGCGCTCGAGCGCAAGCCGGAGGCTCTGCCGGAGGTGGTTACGACCACCCCCATGCCGCCGGTTGAAGAAAAAACAGAGGATGCCGTCATCAAGCATTAACACGCATCGCGCTTCACTCAAAGCCAATCCGGAAACTCGCTGTCCGGGTTGGCTTTTTTGTTTTCATTGTATCTGTCATATTTGTGGCCCGGAATTTGCTGCCTGCCCGGAACCCCTTATTTGACGCCATCAAATTGGATTAATTTTGCTGAAACCGCTTGACACATGGTTTTGCGGCTTGTTATAAAGTGTGTGCAGGACTAAACCTGTTTCTCAACCGAATAGAAAGGGGACCACACGTGAACAAATCCGAGTTGATTGATGCAATCGCTAAATCCGCCGATATGTCCAAGGCTGCTGCTGGCCGTGCTCTGGACGCTACTATTGGTGCCGTTAAAGTCGCGCTGAAAAAGGGTGAATTGGTTACCCTGGTTGGTTTTGGTACGTTCTACGTCGGCAAACGCGCCGCTCGCAATGGTCGCAATCCTCGCACCGGCGCAACCATCAAGATCAAGGCAGCTAAAGTGCCGAAGTTCCGTTCTGGCAAAGCGCTGAAGGATGCTGTAAACTAGCGAACTTTGGGTGCTTAGCTCAGTTGGTAGAGCGTCGCCCTTACAAGGCGAATGTCGGCGGTTCGACCCCGTCAGCACCCACCATCAAGTTTTGAAGTTTTCAGGTATATGGA
>JAUYSN010000492.1 GCA_030696235.1 Sulfuricella sp.
AACCGCAAAGGACGCAAAGGTTCGCAAAGGAAAGGCCGAGAAGTTCCTGACATGCCAACCTGATTGCTTTTCCTTCGCGCTCCTTTGCGTCCTTTGCGGTTAATGCTTTAATCCAGACGGAGGAAATTCTCCCGGTAATATTTCATCTCGCCGATGGATTCATATACATCGGCCAGCGCAGTATGGCTGTTCTCCTTCTTGAAACCACCGTAAACCTGCGGCTTCCAGCGCTTGGCCAGCTCTTTCAGGGTGCTCACGTCGAGATTGCGATAGTGGAAATAATCCTCGAGCTTGGGCATGTAGTTCGCCATGAAACGGCGATCCTGGCAGATCGAGTTGCCGCACATCGGCGATTTCTTCGGCGGAACGTATTCCTTCAGGAATTCGAGTAGCTGCGCCTCGACGGCGGCATCGTCCAGTTTCGATGCCCTGACCTTGTCGATCAGGCCGGATTTGCTGTGGGTCGCCTTGTTCCAGGCGTCCATGCCGTTCAGCACTTCGTCGGACTGATGCACCACCAGAACCGGCGCCTCGGCGATGGTATCCAGATTCGAGTCGGTGACCACCAGCGCGATTTCGATGATGCGCTCCCGTTCGGGAACCAACCCGGACATCTCCATGTCGATCCAGATGAGGCGATTGCTGTCTTGTGCCATAATGGAAACTCAGTAATCTAAAGCCGGCCATTTTAGCCCGAAACCACCCGTGACTCCATGACATTTACCCTGATCTTCCTCGCCGCACTGGCAACCTCCGTACTCTTGCGCTACTGGCTCGCACAACGCCATATCCGCCACATCCAGACACACCGCGCCAGCGTGCCGCAGGATTTCGCCGACCGCATCAATCTGGAATCGCACCAGAAAGCCGCTGATTACAGCATCGCCAAAACCCGTCTGGGCAACCTGCATCTCGCGCTGGAAACCGCCCTGCTACTGGCCTTTACCCTGGGTGGCGGAATCGAGATGCTGTCCGGCCTGTGGCATGGCCTGCTCGGATCGGGGCTGTGGCAGGGCACGGCGCTGATTCTGAGCGTATTCGCCATTTCCACTTTAGTCGAAATTCCGCTGGGGTTCTACCGCGCCTTCGGCATCGACGCCCGCTTCGGCTTCAACAAGATGACACCGGCACTGTTTTTCACCGACCTCGCCAAGCAGATCCTGCTCGGCGCGGCGCTCGGCATTCCACTGGTGCTCGGCGTGCTGTGGCTGATGGGGCGGATGGGCGAATACTGGTGGCTCTACGTATGGAGCGCATGGATGGGATTCAACCTGTTGGTGCTGGCGGTTTACCCCACCTTCATCGCGCCGCTGTTCAACAAGTTCACGCCGCTTGAGGATTCGACGCTGAAAGAGCGAGTCGAACAGCTGCTGCGGAAATGCGGCTTCCACGCGCAGGGCTTCTACGTAATGGACGGCTCCAAGCGCAGCACCCACGGCAACGCCTATTTCAGCGGCTTCGGCAAATCCCGGCGGATCGTGTTTTTCGACACCCTGCTGGCGCACCTCGGCCACGACGAGATCGTCGCGGTGCTGGCCCACGAACTCGGACACTTCAAGCACCGTCACATCATCAAGCGCATCGTCCTGATGGCCGCCATGAGCCTGGCCGGACTGTGGCTGCTCGGCTGGCTGATGGACAAGGAATGGTTTTACCACGGCCTCGGCGTCACCACGCCAGGCACTGCCACGGCACTGCTGCTGTTCCTGCTGGCGATGCCGGTATTCACCTTTCTGCTGCAGCCGCTGATGAGTTTTTATTCGCGCAGGAACGAATTCGAGGCCGACCGCTACGCCGCAAAAAATGCCAGCGCCGATGATCTGGTGCGGGCTCTGGTCAAGCTCTACAACGACAACGCCTCGACCCTCACCCCCGATCCGCTGCACTCGGCGTTCTACGATTCGCATCCGCCGGCGGCGATCCGCATTGCACACCTTCAGTCACAGGCTGCTATATTTAGCAACATCAACCCACGGAGGTCCACATGAAATTTATTACACTGCTCCTAAGTCTGCTGCTCGTCAGCACGCTCGCCCTTGCCGACCTCTTCCCCAAGGGCGACGCCAAAATCGGCAAGACCCTGCACGACAAATCCTGCGTCAGCTGCCACACTTCCATGGTGGGCGGCGACGGCTCCGCCATGTATTCCCGCCTCGAGCGCAAGGTGAAGAACCCGCAGCAACTTCAGGCCCGCATCCGCAACTGCAATGCCAATGTCGGCGCGAACTGGTTTCCCGATGAGGAGAACCACGCTGCAGCCTAACTCAACAACGCCTACTACCACTTCAAATAAACCCATGAATCCGTTAAACACCGAGCAAATCGCGCAGCGACTGGGCACGCTGGCAGACGGCTGGGAATATGCCGACGGGGCCATCAACAAGACCTACCGCTTCAACGACTATTACCAGACCATGGCTTTCGTCAACGCCACCGCCTGGGTTTCCCACCGCGAAGATCACCACCCCGATCTTGAAGTGGGCTACAACCAGTGCCGGGTGCGTTATCACACCCATGACATCAACGGTCTGTCCGAAAACGACTTCATCTGCGCGGCGAAGATAGACGCCCTGCTCAACATCTGAATGGGGATGTT
>JAUYSN010000493.1 GCA_030696235.1 Sulfuricella sp.
ACGTACGCCGTGTGGCCTTCTCGCGCAAGCAGGTCTACCCCCACCTCAATCTTCTCCCGCTAGCGGGAGAGGTGGCAAACGTGAAGAGCGCTGGTTTTGATTTGCGCTTGGTATGAATTGGGATGAACCGACAGCCGGTAACCCGAGCCCCGCACAGTCTGGACCAGGCCGTCGTGTCCGGTCGCTTCGAGCGCACAGCGCAAACGGCGGATATGCACGTCAACAGTGCGGTCTTCGACAAACACATGGTTGCCCCAAACCTGGTCGAGCAGCTGCGCTCGGGAATACACCCGCTCGGGATAGGCCATGAGGAAATGCAGCAGGCGGAATTCCGTCGGTCCCAGTTCGATCGGCCTGTCGTTGCCGGTTACCCGGTGCGTCGCAGGGTCGAGGCGCAAGCCTGTCACCTCCACTGCATCCCCCGCCATCTGCGGCGCACGGCGGCGCAGCACCGCCTTGATGCGGGCATTCATCTCGCGCGGGCTGAACGGCTTGGTAATGTAGTCATCGGCTCCAATTTCCAGGCCGGTGATCTTGTCCTGCTCATCGCTCCGCGCCGTCAGCATGATGATAGGCACATCCCGGGTGCGCCCGTCGGCCTTGAGACGCCGGGCCAACTCCACCCCGCTCATGCCCGGCAGCATCCAGTCGAGCAGGATCATGTCGGGCAGCGACTCGCGCATCAGGGCCAGCGCCTGCTCGGCGCTATCGGCGACCACGGGGCGATGCCCCGCCTGTTGCAGATTGAGCACCACCAACTCGCGGATCGCGGGTTCGTCTTCCACCACCAGTATCATTGCCGACATAGCCTGCGTAACCGATCGAATAAAATAGCGGATATTATGTCGCCAATATGACAGTTTGATGACAATAAAACGGCGACCATCGTATCTTGTCTCAGGTTGGTTTATGTTTTACCTTAAGTCGGTTATGATTTCCACTTTCAATTGAACCGCTCCCCCCTGAACAGCATGGAAAAAACCACCCATTTCGGTTTTCAGACCGTCGATGAATCGGAAAAAGCGAAAAAAGTCGCGGAAGTGTTTCATTCCGTGGCAGAGCGCTACGACCTGATGAACGATCTGATGTCGGCCGGGCTGCACCGGCTGTGGAAGCACTTCACCATCGAACAAAGCGGAACCCGGGAAGGCAGCCGGGTGCTCGACATCGCCGGCGGCAGCGGCGACCTGTCACGCGCCTTCGCCAAGCGCGTCGGCAATAGCGGACAGGTGATCCTCACCGACATCAACAGCTCGATGCTCGGAGTCGGCCGCGATCGGCTGCTGGACGACGGCATCGTTCCCCTGGCGGCACAGTGCGACGGCGAAAAGCTGCCGTTCCCGAGCAACCATTTCGACTGCGTCACCGTCGCCTTCGGCCTGCGCAACATGACCCACAAGGATGCCGCGCTGAAGGAGATGTACCGCGTCCTGCGCCCCGGCGGGCGGCTCCTGGTGCTGGAGTTCTCCAAAATATGGAAACCGCTGCAACCCCTGTATGATGTCTATTCGTTTAAAGCGCTGCCGGTGATGGGCAAGCTGGTGGCGGACGACGAAGAGAGCTACCGCTACCTCGCCGAATCGATCCGCATGCACCCCGGACAGGAAGAGCTGAAGCAGATGATGGAACAGGCGGGCTTCGAGCGTGTCGAATATTTCAACCTGAGCGCGGGCGTTGTCGCCCTGCACAAAGGCTTCAAGTTTTAGCCAAGGAGATTCAACCATGAGCAAATTTTTCACCCTGTTTTTCGTTGCATTGATCAGCTTTGGCCTGACCGCCCATGACGCCGACGCCAAACGCATGGGTGGCGGCAGCAGCATCGGCAAGCAGCGCTCGACCACATCCCAGCAGACGGCGACACCGCCAAAGCCGGCGCAAGCCCCTGCTGCGGCACCTGCCCCGGCTGGCGGCAACAAATGGCTCGGGCCACTGGCCGGCCTGGCCGCTGGCGGCCTGCTCGCCTCCATGTTCATGGGCGGCGGCTTGGGCGGCCTGGCTGGCGGCATCGGCAATATCCTGATGATTCTCGCTCTGGTTGGCGGCGCATTCTTCATCTTTCGCATGTTGCGCAAACCACAGCCGCAGCCGGTGCAGTACGCCGGCAACATGGAACGGACTGTCGTGACCGACATGGCTGCGCCTGGCGGTTCTGCCGCGCCCGCCGCAGCGATGCAGGCAAGCAGCACCCGTCCGGCCTGGTTCGAGGATGAGCCCTTCCTGCGCGAAGCCAAGAAGCAGTTCATCCGCCTGCAGGACGCCAATGACCGCGGCGACATCAACGACATCCACGAGTACGTCACGCCGGAAATGTATGCCGAACTCAGCATGCAAATTCAGGAGCGCAATGGCCGGGTAAATAAAACTGAAGTGGTGACGCTCAACGCCGACATCGCCGATGTGGTCACCGAAGGCGACTTGGTGATCGCCAGCGTGCGCTTCTCCGGCATGATCCGCGAAGAAGCCAATGCGCCGGCAGAAACCTTCAGCGAAATCTGGCACATCCAGAAATCCCAGTCGCAGCCCAACGCCACCTGGTTCATCTCGGGCATCCAGCAGGTTTAACCCCTCTCCTCAATCCTCTCCCTGCACCCGCAAGGAGTGTCCCCGCCGAGAGCGGCAGCAAAGCTGCTCGCTCTGGCGAGACGGGAGAGGAAGCAAACGTGAAGGGCGCATGTTTTGATTCGATTGATTCCTGAAACGCCGAGCAAACAGCCCGGCAGCGCAGTTTCGGCCTTGCCCGAAACCGCGCTGGCCGGGCTTCTCAATCATCTCCTCAGCCAGCACTCCTGGGCCATG
>JAUYSN010000494.1 GCA_030696235.1 Sulfuricella sp.
AACCGATTCGCGGGCAAGCCCGCTCCTACTCGTTCCTTGGATTGGCGATACTTTCGGCGGGTTTCAGCGAGGAAGGCCCGGCGGCTGGCGCGGCGGCTTTCTGCTTCGGCTGTATCACCGTGCGAACCCGCCCGCGCGGGCTGCTGGCCGTAGCGGTTTCCTTGCCGCCGATCACCTGGAAGAATTCGGTCTTGCCATCATAGGAAATGTAGTTTCCGCGTGCTTCATCCAGGCCGCGCTTCATGCGCGCCTGATTGAAAAGCTGTACCAAATCCTTCTTCTGGTCGTATTCGATGCGCAGGGCATAGCCTTCAATATATTCGTCGTAGCCTTCGCGCTTCTGCCTGAAACTGGCCGGGTTGCCATAAGCCGTCCCGAGCTGGAAACCTTCGGCATCTTCCGTGACCACCAGCTTGTTGGCGCGGATTTGCAGCGTGCCCTGGGTGAGGATGACATTGCCTTCGTAAATGCTCACTTTCTTGGCGTCGTCCACAGTGGCGGTATCTGACTCCAGGTTAATGGGCTTGTCCCGATCCGCTTTTTCCGCATGAGCCCAGGGCGCGGCTGCCAGCAATAATGCCGTCCACAGGCAGAGAAAAAGCGAAAATTTAGCGGTTGGGGTTTTCATAACGGCCTTTGACGTGTGAAAACAATTTCATCACGTGGGTTTTGTTGTTCAATTCTAAACCAACGGCGTCGACATTGGTATGCGCATCCCGAATGTTAACAGGCTTGTCGGTCAGCGCCAGGTCCTTGTCCGGAATAACATGCAGGTAGCTGGTCGTGAGCGTCAAGGCGCTTTTGCCGCCGAAGGCATCGCGCGTGACCACGACGTTGCCGGTGAAGTGGGCGTGTTCCCCCTCCTTCGACAGTAGCCCCTTGGCTGACTGGATGTGTATCGGGGCCATTCCGCTTTCGAAGCGGGTGAAATGCGGCCTGTCGAGATGGGTGCTGTCGTCGTCCGGGTAATGCACCATCTTGGCGGCGGTCAGGGTGTGGTGCGGCAGTCCGTCCATGCCCATGCGTGTGGAGGTGAAGTTTTCCACGGTATAGTCGGGGTCATGCCGGCTGCTGCCGTCATTTTTCGGCTGCGGCGGCTGCACAGTGCGGTCGAGCCAGAACGACAGCATCGCCAGCAGCACCAGCAGACCGGCCGGGAACCAGAGTGTGAGGCGGTCGCGCATCAGCCCAGCGGGAAAAGGGGGGTCGGGGGAATCATTTCAAATAAGGCGCCAACTGCATCTCGAAAGTTCCCTGCGCCTGCATGATCAGCTCGCACAGTTCGCGCACGGCACCGCCGCCGCCCGGCAGTTGGGTGATGTAATGAGAATGCTGCTTGACCAGCGCCGGGGCGGCGGGAACGCAAACAGCCAGGCCGCAACGGCGCATCACCGGCAGGTCCACCACATCGTCTCCCATGTAGGCGCATGCCGCCGGGTCGAGGCCGGATTTCTCCAGCAGTTCGAGAAAGGCGGCCAGCTTGTCCTCCGCGCCTTGGTAGAGATGGGTCACGCCCAGGTTGATGGCGCGCAGCGCAACCAGCTGCGAGGTTCGGCCGGTGATGATCGCCAGCTCGACGCCGGTGCGGTTCAGCATTTTCATGCCGTGGCCGTCGAGAGAATTGAAAGCCTTGAATTCCTGGCCGTCGTCGGCCAGGTAGAGGCTGCCGTCGGTCATCACGCCATCCACGTCGAAGACGGCCAGCTTGATTTTTTTCGCGCGTTCGAAAGCGTCCATATTTTAAACCACCCCTGCCCGCAGCAGGTCATGCATATTCAGCGCGCCGACCAGTCGGCCATCTGCGTCCACCACCAGCAGTCCGTTGATCTTGTGCTGATCCATCATTTGCACGGCTTCGGCCGCCAGCTTTTCCGGGCCGATCGTGCGCGGGTTGCGGGTCATTACCTCGGCAACCTTGGCGGCGCGGATGTCGAGCGTCTTGTCGAGAGCGCGGCGCAGATCGCCGTCGGTGAATAGTCCGAGCAGGCGGTCTGCGTCGCCCACCACCGCGGTCATGCCCAGGCCCTTGCGCGACATTTCCAGCAGCGCCTCGGTGAGCAGGGCCGTATCCGGCACTTTGGGCAGGGCATCGCCTCTGTGCATCAGATCGCCGACATGCACCAGCAGGCGTCGTCCGAGCGCACCGCCGGGATGGGAGCGGGCGAAATCCTCCGCGCCGAAGCCGCGCGCGTCGAGCAGCGCGATCGCCAGCGCATCCCCCAGCGCCAGCGCCGCGGTGGTGCTGGCAGTCGGCGCCAGTCCCAGGGGGCAGGCTTCCTGCGCCACGCTGGCGTCGAGGTGTACGTCCGCCTCGCGTGCCAGGGTGGAAGCCGGGTTGCCGGTCATGGAAATGAGCTTCGCACCCTTGCGCTTGATGATCGGCACGATGGTGAGCAGCTCCGGACTTTCGCCGGAATTGGACAGGGCGATCAGCACGTCATGGTCGGTGATCATGCCAAGATCACCGTGGCTGGCCTCGCCGGGATGGACGAAGAAGGCCGGGGTGCCGGTGCTGGCCATAGTCGAGGCGATCTTGCGCGCGATGTGGCCGGATTTGCCCATGCCGCTTACCACAACCCTTCCCCGGCAGTGTAGAATCAATTGTAGCGCGCTGGTGAATTTGTCGTCCAGCCTGGCGATCAGCGCCTCGATGGCCTTGGCTTCGATAGAGAGGACCTGGCGCGCCAGGTCGAGAGCGTTGCGGTTGGACATCGGTTCGGTTGCGTTCATCCGAGCAGTATACTAAACCATACAGCCTATTGCCTATTACCTGATTCCGTATGCACAACACCCTGCAACTTGTCCTGATCCTGCTTGCCGCCGCCGTGCTGGTGGTGGCGCTGTTCCGTTCGCTGCACCTGCCGCCATTGCTCGCCTATCTGCTGGTGGGGATCGTCATCGGCCCGCATGCTCTGGGATGGGTGCCGGAAAGCGGTGAAACGACTTACCTGGCTGAATTCGGCGTGGTGTTCCTGATGTTCAGCATCGGTCTGGAATTCAGTCTGCCGCAGCTGAAGGCCATGCAGGGAATCGTGTTTGGCCTGGGCGGCGCCCAAGTTGCGCTGACCATGGCGGTCGTACTGGTGGCGTGCCTGGCCCTGGGGTTGAGTTGGCAAGCCGGTGTGGCGCTGGGCGGCATTCTGGCGATGTCCTCCACGGCCATAGTCAGCAAGTTGCTGGCTGAACGGGTCGAGCTGCATTCCAGGCACGGCCGCGAAATTGTCGGCGTGCTGCTGTTCCAGGACTTGGCGGTGGTGCCTCTGCTGGTGCTGATTCCAGCCTTGGCCTCCGGTGACAACAGCCTGGGCTGGACGATGGCGGAAGCATTCATCAAGGCTGCGCTGTTGTTGGCGGTGTTGCTGGTTTTCGGGCAGCGTATCCTGCGCCCATGGCTGCATCTTGTTGCCGGGCACAAGACTTCCGAGCTGTTCATGCTCAACGTGCTGCTGGTGACGCTCGGTCTCGCCTATCTGACCGATCTGGCCGGCCTGTCGCTGGCGCTGGGGGCATTTCTTGCCGGGATCTTGATCTCCGAGACCGAATTCCGCTACCAGGTGGAAGCCGACATCAAACCCTTTCGCGATGTGTTGCTCGGCTTGTTTTTCGTCACCATCGGCATGTTGCTCGACTTGCGCGCGGTGGCCGACAACTTTGCCTGGGTGATGGCGCTGCTTTTCCTGCTGGTGCTGGGCAAGGCTCTGATGATCGGCCTCTTGAGCCGCTTTTCCGGCAGCGAGCTTTCGGTTTCCATTCGTTCCGGGCTGGCGCTGGCCCAGGGGGGGGAATTCGGTTTCGTATTGCTAGCCCTGGCCGGGGGGGTGCATCTCCTGGATCAGCGAATTTTGCAGATCAGTCTCTCGGCGATGGTGCTTTCGATGCTGGCGGCGCCATTCATCATCCACTACAGCGAAGCCATCGTGCAGAAGGTGTGCGGCGGTGAATGGGTGAATCGTGCCCGCGAATTGCATGAAGTCGCAGTGCGAAGCGCCTCCAGCGACCAGCATGTCATTGTCTGCGGTTATGGCCGCAGCGGCCAGAATCTGGCGCGTTTTCTGGAGCAGGAAAACATTGCATTCATTGCACTTGACCATGACCCGCAGCGCGTCAAGGCAGCGGCGGTGGCAGGCGAGAGCGTCGTCTATGGCGATGCAAGCCG
>JAUYSN010000496.1 GCA_030696235.1 Sulfuricella sp.
GTTCGGCTTGTAACTCTCGAGGAATTTGCTCGTAAGGTCCTCCACCAGCTCGCGCACCTGTTTGGACTGCCACTTGTACTCTCGCTGATAGTAATCGATCGCGTAGCGATTGCCGCTTAGGATACTCCGGACGGTTTTTGCAAACCCGCTGATTTCACTCACAATGCAACCCCCCCTTTAAAATGGCACAAAGTATTCTGAATTTAAAATACCTCACTCGCCCGCCTCACTGCGAAGGCCGCGGATAGAGTTTATAAAAACAAGTACTTGCCTGCCGTCACACAAACCATCTCCCAGAAGGAGATGGTAGGTTTCGGGCAAGCTCTTCTGCTTGCTCTTCTGTGCTCTTCTATGTGTTGAATTGTCTAAAAAATTAGTTTAGCATGACCTCACAATTTATAGCTGACCGATGCCTGCCCTGATTTTTTCAATAATGAAGCGGAAGCTTCGCAGGATAGCCCACCGGGGTAAACCTTGAAGCCTCCGTATCCGCGGGGGCTTTTTAATTTCCAGCCGATGTTCGACATCAAGCAATTCCTCGCCAACCTGCCCCATCTTCCGGGGGTGTACCGCATGCTCAACGCGGGCGGAGAGGTAATCTACGTCGGCAAGGCGCGCGATCTTAAGAAACGGGTTTCCTCCTACTTCCAGAAAACCGCGCTGGCGCCGCGCACCGGATTGATGGTGTCGCAGATCGTTCAGATCGAGACCACCGTCACGCGCACCGAAGGCGAGGCGCTGCTGCTGGAAAACAACCTGATCAAGGCGCTGGCGCCGCGCTACAACGTCCTGTTCCGCGACGACAAGTCCTATCCCTACATCATGCTGAGCGGCCACCGCTACCCGCGGTTGGGGTATTTTCGCGGCACGCCGGACAAGAAGAACCGGTATTTCGGGCCTTTCCCCAATGCCGGCGCGGTTCGGGAAAGCATGCAGTTGCTCCAGAAGGTGTTTCGTCTGCGCACCTGCGAGGACAGCGTTTTCAACAACCGCACCCGTCCGTGTTTGCTGTACCAGATCAAGCGCTGCACCGCGCCCTGCGTCGGTCTGATTGGGGATGAAGGCTACGGTCTTGATGTGAAGGAGGCGGGGCTGTTCCTGGAGGGCAAGGAGCAGCAGGTGCTGGAGCGTCTGGAAGCGGCCATGCAGGCGGCGGCGGAGGCGCAGCGCTATGAGGCGGCGGCGGTGCTGCGCGATCAGGTCATGGCCTTGCGCACGATCCAGGAAAAGCAGTTCGTCAGCGGCGAGAGCGGCCTGGATGCGGACGTGGTTGCCTGCGTCGCAGAGGAAGGTGTGGTTTGCGTCAATCTGGTGATGATCCGGGGAGGCAGGCATTTGGGCGACAAAAGCTTTTTTCCCAAAAATGCCGACGGGTGCGATGCGGTCACCGCGCTGGATGCCTTTCTGGCGCAGCACTACATCGGCCGCTCCGTGCCGCCCCTGATCATCGTCAGTGAAAAGCTGGATGACACCATGCTGGCGGCGCTCCTGACCGAGCAAGCAAAACGGAAAGTTCAGATCAGCGCCAATCCCATCGGCGAGCGGCGGGTGTGGCTGAGGATGGCGCTGGAAAACGCGCGGATTGCGATCACACAGAGGCTCAGCCAGCAATCCACCCAGGAGGCACGGCTGCAGGCGCTGATCCAGGCGCTGGACCTTCCTGAGGGAACGCGGCGTATCGAGTGCTTCGACATCAGTCATACCATGGGAGAGGCGACTGTGGCGTCCTGTGTGGTGTACGACAACTATGCCATGCAGAATGGCGAGTACCGGCGCTACAACATTACCGGCATCACGCCGGGGGATGATTATGCCGCCATGCGCGACGCACTGACGCGCCGCTACCGCAAGATTGCGGCAGGCGAGGGCAGTATGCCCGACCTGATCCTGATCGACGGCGGCAAGGGGCAACTGGGAGTGGCCGAGGAGGTGATGGCCGAGGTGGGTTTAAGCGATGTCCGCCTGGTCGGTGTGGCAAAGGGGGCGGAGCGCAAAGCGGGTTTGGAGCAGCTGATTTTTCCGGGCGGCGAAAAGGCGTTACAATTACCTACGGATCATATCGGGCTGCATTTGATCCAGCAAATCCGCGATGAGGCGCACCGCTTCGCCATCACCGGACACCGGGCGCGGCGCGGCAAGGCGCGCCTGCATTCGTCGCTGGAGGATATCGGCGGTGTGGGGGCGAAACGGCGGCAGAAATTGCTGGCTCGTTTCGGTGGCTTGAAAGGCGTGCAAGCCGCTAGCGTAGATGAATTGGCCCAGGTTGAGGGGATTAGCCAGACGCTGGCGGAAAAAATTTACCAGGGATTGCATTAGTGCCACTGAATATTCCAAACTTACTGACCTGGCTGCGCATCTTGTTGATTCCGGTGTTTGCGGCCGTGTTCTACCTGCCGGCCACATGGCTGCATCCGCAGTGGGTCAACCTCACCGCGACATTGATTTTTGCCGTGGCGGCAGTGACCGACTGGCTCGACGGTTACCTGGCCCGGGTACTGAAGCAAACCACCGCTTTCGGCGCTTTTCTTGATCCCGTGGCGGACAAGCTGATGGTGGCAGCGGCCTTGATCATCCTGGTTAAATTCGACCGCGTGCCGGCCCTGATCGCGCTGGTTATCGTCGGCCGGGAAATTACCATCTCCGCGTTGCGCGAATGGATGGCCGGGATCGGCCAGGGTAAAAGTGTGGCAGTTTCGTTCATCGGCAAGCTCAAAACAACCGCGCAAATGGTGGCGATTCTGCTGCTTCTGTATCACGACCCAATATTGCAGGTAATCGACACCCATGTTTGGGGAACCTGGCTGATTTATATCGCGGCGATTTTGACTTTATGGTCAATGGGTTATTATCTCAAGCAGGCAGCGCCGCAGGTGCTTGAGGAAAAGTGAATGGCGCTCTGTCTTGACATTGGCGCCAAAGTCGCTAGAATAGCGGCTTCTTAAATGCGGGAATAGCTCAGTTGGTAGAGCACAACCTTGCCAAGGTTGGGGTCGAGAGTTCGAGTCTCTTTTCCCGCTCCAGATTCCGAGGGAAAGCAAACGCTTTCCCTTTTTAGTTGAATACAGCACGTTTTTGTGCGCTCCTGTTCCAACGGCGGGGTAGCAAAGTGGTTATGCAGCGGCCTGCAAAGCCGTCTACGCCGGTTCGATTCCGACCCCCGCCTCCATCCACCACTTCCGTGACAAGCTTCCGCTAGCATTTTGGCGAAGCGCTTTTGCCATTCAGTGATTTCACCCGCTTGGCCTTCATTCTGGCATTCCGGCAACCTCGCTTGTAACCCAAGGGCAAAATAATGCCCAAAAGTCGGGAAAGTATGCCGGTTTGTTTAAAACCATGAGCCTGTGCGTGGCTGTGGTAAAATCACGCGCTTCGATTTATGAGTGGATTGCAACGAGGTTTTTCAAAGCGCCATGAATAAATCAGTGCCCGGATGGTGAAATAGGTAGACACAAGGGACTTAAAATCCCTCGGCCGCAAGGCTGTACCGGTTCGATTCCGGTTCCGGGCACCACTTCAATTCTGTTTGCGAAGTTTGCATTCGCGCCGCTTCAGCGAAAGGACTTCGACGGCGTTTTTAGCGTCGCCAGTTCGACCTGAATTCTGGCGTTATTGTCCGAGATCCAAATCTCTCCGTCCTGAATGGTCATTTGCAACTGCATGGTGCGTTGTACCAGCGTTGCCAGGGCCTGGCTGGTGGTCTCCGGCAGGTTGATCACGGTCAGGTTGTTGAGGCGTTCGAGTTTGCTGGCGTTCTGGTTCCACCAGATATCGGCACCTCGTCCGCCATAGGTATAGACGACTACCTGCCTGGCGCGACCGCAGGCTTTGCGTATGAGTTTTTCATCGGGCAAACCC
>JAUYSN010000499.1 GCA_030696235.1 Sulfuricella sp.
CTCACCTTGGCACATCGGCCAGAATGTGGCCCACGCCAAGTTCGGCTCGGGTGTCATCGTCAACTGCGAGGGGGTCGGCGCGGATGCGAGGGTGCAGGTGAAATTCCGCAATGCCGGGGTGAAGTGGCTGGCGCTGGAGTATGCCAAGCTGACGCCAGCTTGAGCATGGACTGAAAAAGGAAATTACGCCGGTAGCGTAGGCGACTCGATTTCCTGCTCCGGCTCGGCCGGAAAAATATCCTTGTAGCCCAAATAAATCGAGGCGTTCAGTACCGGCACCAGAATCAGCATACCGAGGCCGAAAGGGATCATGGCGATCATCATCAGGATAAAGGCGATCACCCCGTAAATCAGAAACGGCCACATATTGCGCAGGCAGCCCACAAAGCTCAGTTTCATCGCATCCATGGCCGTCATGTTGCGCAACACCACCAGCGCCGGCGCGAACCAGTACGCCATCAGCAGCGGGACCAATAGCGCCATGGCAACCAGCAGGGCAACCAGCATCCCGCCCATCGCACCCACCATCACCTCGGTCGGCTCCGCGCCCTGCATCTGGCCCAGCGCCGCCGAGCCGAGAATGGCGCCGCCGCCGCTCATCATCATCAGCCCGAGGATAATGATCGACCCTACCAGATACAAACCGCCCACGGTGATAAGCTGGCCGGTGTTGTGCTTGAATCCTGCGATCAGATAGCCCAGTTCGAGCTCTTCACCTGCCTCCACGCCGCGGCAGGCCAGCATGAAGCCCGCGGTGAACACCGGCGCCAGCAGCGTCATCACCAGCGGACCGACCACGGGAATGACGGAAACCACGATGACGATCAGAAAATAGATCACGAACAGCGCGATCCAGATCGGCGGATTCTTCCGGAACAGGGCGAAGCCGCCCACTATCCACTGCCAGCCCTGTCCGGCATCCGTTTTACGAATTTCCATACTTATTCCTTACAATAAATGCTGCAATTCCGACGGCGTCGCCACATGCCGCTGCAGGATACGCCGGAAATGGCCGGGATCCTTGGCGTGGGTGAGTTCACCCGGGCGCGGAAAATGGAAATCGTAGAGGCGCGACAGCCAGAAGCGCAGCGCTCCGGCGCGCAGCATCGCCGACCATGCCTGCTGCTCCATTTCGGAGAGTGGGCGAG
>JAUYSN010000501.1 GCA_030696235.1 Sulfuricella sp.
TCTCGAAGCAGATCGCCGTTGCCGGCGGCCGGGAAAACGCCTTTACCAGCCGCGACCATACCGCCTACTTCCAGCAACTGCAAAAATCGAAGCTGGAACTCTCCTTTAAGCTGGAAGCCGACCGGATGCGCAATCTGGTGATTACGCCCAAGGAGTTCGCCAAGGAAATCAAGGTGGTGATGGAGGAGCGCCGGCTGCGTACAGAAGACAAGCCTCAGTCGCTGGTCTATGAAACGCTGATGGCGGCGGCTTACCAGGCTCATCCCTATCGTCGTCCGATCATCGGCTGGATGAGCGACCTGGAAAACATGACGGCGGACGATGCCCGCGACTGGTATCGCCGCTGGTATGCGCCGAACAATGCGGCACTGGTGGTGGTGGGCGATATCAAACCCCAAGAGGTGCTGAAACTGGCCGAGCGCTATTTCGGCAAAGTTCGGCCGGTTGCTCTGCCCCAGCGCAAACCCCAGGCCGAACCCGATCAGCGCGGCATCAAGCGGGTGGCCGTTAAAGCCCCCGCCAAGCTGCCCTACCTTGCCATGGGTTACCATACTCCCGCCCTGCGCGATCCGGGCAACGACCGGGAACCTTACGCGCTGGAAGTGCTGGCCGGCGTGCTGGACGGCCATGCCTCGGCGCGACTCAATCAGGCGCTGGTGCGGGAGCAACAGATCGCGGTGTCGGCCGGGGCAGGGTATGACCTGATTTCGCGCGGGCCTTCGATGTTCATCCTGGACGGGGCGCCCGCCGAGGGCAAGAGTGTCGCCGAACTGGAAGCGGCAATCCGCGAGCAGATCGACAAGATCAAGCGGGAGGGCGTGACCGAGGAAGAGTTGCAACGGGTCAAGGCGCAAGTGATCGCGGCCCAGGTCTATCAGCGCGATTCGATGTTCTACCAGGCGATGCTGATCGGCGAGGTGGAAACCGCCGGGCTGCCCCTGAACACGCTGGAAACGCGCCTTGAGAAACTCAAGGCGGTAACCGCCGGCCAAGTGCAGGAGGTGGCGCGTAAGTACCTGGTCGACGACCGTCTTACCGTGGCGGTGCTCGATCCACAACCGCTGGATGGCGTGAAGCCGGTGAAACCTGCGATGGGAGGGCGTCATGCGAATTGATATTGGATTAACCGCGAAGGACGCAAAGGAGCGCAAAGGAAAACAAAATTTATGGGTTACCTCGCGTACCTTTGCGTCCTTCGCGGTGAATCGATTTGTGCTTGTCGGCATGTTCTTTATCGCCACCGCAGCCCAGGCGGCACTGCCGATCCAGCACTGGCAGATGGACAACGGCGTGCGCGTGGTTTTTGTCGAGAATCACGATCTGCCATTGCTGGATATCAGCGTCGAGTTTCCTGCGGGCAGCAGCCGGGATGACAAGTCCAGGCCGGGTCTGGCGAGCATGACGCATCATCTGCTTACCTTGGGCGCAGGCGGAATGACCGAGGAAGAGATTTCCCGCCGCATGGCCGATATCGGGGCCAGCCTGGGCGGAAGTTTCGACCAGGACAGGGCAGGGCTGCGCCTGCGCACTTTGAGCAGCGAGCGGGAACGCGACCAGGCTTTGGAGGTCATGGCCAGAGCGCTGTTGTCTCCCGACTTTCCCGAAGCAGTGCTGGCGCGGGAGAAAACCCGATCCATCGCCGAACTCAAGGAAGCCATGACCCAGCCGGAGTTCATCGCCGGGCGGGCGTTCAATTCGATGATCTATGGAACTCATCCTTACGCGCTGTCCTCCATGGTCGAGCCGGAATCGATTGCCGCTTTGCGGCGCGAGGAGTTGGTCGGTTTTTACCGCGCCCATTACCGTGCCGATCATGCAGTGATCGCTCTGATCGGGGATGTCACCACGGCCCAGGCAAGGGAAATCGCCGCCCGCCTGACTTCCTCCCTGCCGCGCGCCGAGGGCGAGCCGCAGCCTTTGCCCGCGGTGTCCATACCCAAGGGGGAAATGCGAAAAATTGCACATCCCGCCACGCAAAGTCACATCCTCATCGGGCAGCCGGGCATGATGCGCAACGACCCGGACTATTTCCCGCTTTACGTCGGCAACTATGTCCTGGGCGGCGGTGGCTTTGCTTCGCGCCTGATCGAGGAGGTGCGGCAGAAACGCGGTCTGGTTTACAGTGTGCACAGCTATTTCATTCCGCTGCAACAGCGCGGACCGTTCGAGATCGGTTTGCAGACCAAGCGCGAGCAGGCGGACGAGGCGCTGGCAGTGGTGCGCAAGACACTACAGGAGTTCGTTGCCAAGGGGCCAACCGAGGACGAGTTGAAGCGGGCCAAACAGAATCTGGTAGGCGGCTTCCCGCTGAGGATCGACAGCAACAGGAAGATCCTCGATTACCTGGCTGTGATCGGGTTTTACCGGCTGCCGCTTTCCTACCTGGACGATTTCACCGGCAAGGTTGAAAAAGTGACGGTTGCCCAAATCAGGGATGCCTTTACCCGCCGCATCCAGCCGGACAACATGGCGACCGTGGTGGTTGGTGCGGACTGAACACTGGT
>JAUYSN010000008.1 GCA_030696235.1 Sulfuricella sp.
AGATAAAACCCCGCTGAATCAGGTGGTTGAAAGTCAATCGCACATCACCGTCAGGGTGAGTCATGCAATGAAGTCAACGCATTGAAATATCTGTGTCGCCTAGAGGCGCCTACTTTTGGTCATCTGCGGATTATAGGTTTAACAGCCCCCGGTTAATACCCCAGCACCGGCGCCAGCCATTTCTCCGCTGTTGCCATGTCCCAGCCCTTGCGTTTGGCGTAATCCTCAACCTGGTCGCGGCCGATTTTGCCAAGGGCGAAATAGGTGGATTCTGGATGCGCAAAATAGAAGCCGCTCACCGCCGCAGTGGGCAGCATGGCAAAACTTTCAGTAATGGTGATACCGGCGTTCTCCGGCGCCTGTAGCAGCTCGAACAGCGGGCCTTTTTCGGTATGCTCCGGGCACGCGGGGTAGCCTTGCGCGGGGCGGATGCCGCGGTATTTCTCCGCGATCATGTCCTCGTTGGAGAGTGCCTCGTCTTTCGCATAGCCCCAGAATTCGCGCCGCACGCGCTCGTGCATCAGCTCGGCAAAGGCTTCGGCGAGGCGGTCGGCCAGGGCCTTGAGCATGATCGCGCTGTAATCGTCGTGATTTTTCTCGAATGCGGAGACATGCGCGTCGATGCCGACGCCTGCCGTCACCGCGAAACCGCCGAGGTAATCCTTCACGCCCGACTCTTTAGGCGCAACAAAATCGGCCAGTGCCAAATTGGGTTTGCCTGGCGATTTCACGGCCTGCTGCCGCAGGGTATGGTAGGTCATCGCCACCTTGCTGCGGCTTTCATCGGTGTAGATCTCGATGTCGTCGCCGACGCTGTTGGTGGGGAACAGGCCGATCACGGCGCGCGCTTCCAGCCACTTTTCGTCGATGATGCGCTTCAGCATGGCCTGGGCGTCGGCGAACAGCTTTTTCGCTTCCTCGCCCACCACCACGTCGGTGAGGATTTTCGGATAGCGCCCGTGCAGCTCCCAGGCCTGAAAGAACGGCGTCCAGTCGATGCGCTCGGCGATCTCCGCCAGGGGGTAATCGTGGAACGCCTTGAGGCCGATGAATGTCGGCGCCGGCGGCACATAGGCGGCCCAGTCCGGCTTGAACTCATTGGCGCGTGCCTCGGCCAGGGTCAGGCGTTTGGTTTCGTTGGAGCGATTCTGGTGACGCTCGCGGATCGCCACATATTCATCGGCGATGCCCTGAACATAAGCGTCACGCAGATCGTCGCTCAACAAATTGGAGCACACGCCGACGGCGCGCGAGGCATCTTTCACATAAATCACCGGACCCGTGTAGTGCGGCTCGATCTTCACCGCGGTGTGGGCAGGTGAAGTGGTGGCGCCGCCGATCAGCAGCGGCAGCTTCATTCCCAGCCGTTCCATTTCCTTGGCGAC
>JAUYSN010000010.1 GCA_030696235.1 Sulfuricella sp.
GGGTTGTTCTTGATGAAGTCCTGCAGGTAAGTGCGGATCAGTATGGTCTGCCGTGCGAGGTCGATCTGGGTGTTCACGTCGGCCAGCTTGTCTAAGCCTTTCTTGAGTGCTTCCTGAGCAACGACTTCCTCAATAATCAGCTTTTCACGAAGGTTTTTCCGCACTTCAGGAGAGTCTGGCTGGCCCTGCTGCTGGCTTTGCTGGAGCAGGAAGTTGAAGCGTGCCTGGCTGATCGGGGAGCCGTTTACCGTGGCGATGGCTGCCGTAGCGCTGACAGCAGGTGCCGCGGCGGATTTGTCGCCATCCTGAGCGTTGCACGAAGCGAGAGTGAGCATGCTGCCGATGGAGACTGCAAGAATTCGGGATTTGTATGAAAACATCAAAACATCCTTATAGGTTAAAAAATGTAGCAGGTTGATTATAGTCTAATTAATTCTCGCCGGGAGTGTACGCTTTTATGCTGATGGCGTGTATCTCTTTTTGCAGCATTTCTCCCAGCAGTTCGTTGATCATGCGGTGTCTGGCAATCAGCGATTTGTCGGCGAACTGGGCTGAAATGATAGTCAGACGGTAGTGCCCGCCGCCGCCCTTGGCGCCTTCATGGCCGGCATGCCGGGCGCTTTCATCCTCGATTTCCAGGCGTTCGGGGGAAAGCGGGGCGAGTCGTTCACGAATTTTTTCCGGTGTGCTCATGCAGGCAGTACTTTCTTGAATGGTTTGACGGTAACCCGTTTGAAAACCCCGGCCGAGAGGTAAGGGTCGGCCTCGGCCCAGGTACGCGCAGCTTCCAGAGATTCGAATTCGGCCACGATCAGGCTGCCGGAAAAGCCGGCAGGGCCGGGATTGGGGCTGTCGATCGCGGGAAATGGTCCGGCCAGCGTTAGCCGTCCGTCCTGCTGCAAGGCATCCAGGCGAGCGAGGTGTGCGGGACGGGCGGCCAGGCGTTTTTCCAGGCTGTCCGGTGCGTCATCGCCGACAATGGCGTACAGCATCACTGAGCGTCCTTGTTTTCTTCAACTTCAACAACGTATTTTGCCAGCAACATGCCCTGGCCGAGGACGAATAGCAGCATCAGGCCAAGGATGCCGAACAGCTTGAAGTTGACCCAGATGTCGGTGGAAAAGTTGAAGGCTACGTACAGGTTGACGAATCCGACCACGGTGAAAAAGCTGGCCCAGCCCAGATTCAGTTTGTGCCAGATGTTTTCCGGCAGGACCATCTGCTTTCCCATCATGGCCTTAATCAGGTTTTTCCTGAAGGCGATCTGGCTGACCAGCAGCACACTGGCGAACAGCCAGTAGAGTACGGTCGGTTTCCACTTGATGAAGGTTTCATCGTGCAGAAGCAGGGTCGCGCCGCCGAACACCGTAATGATCGCCAGGCTGATCCACAGCATCTTGTCGACTTGGCGGTGGCGGAACCAGACCCAGCCGATCTGGGCAAATGTCGCGACTATGGCTACCGCAGTGGCGGTGAAAATGCCGTAGAACTTGTAGGCGGCAAAAAACAGGATGATGGGAAACAGGTCGAAAAGGAATTTCATCAGGGCTACGCATCATTTCATCGAGACCCGTATTTTGCTATGATTCGGGTTGTTTTAACAAGCCCACCATAAATGTCTTCCGTTATTGACTTGCATAGTCACTCAACCATTTCCGATGGTTTGTTCACTCCTTCCGATCTGGTCCGGCGGGCAGCCGCCCAAGGTGTCAGGGTACTGGCGCTGACCGATCATGACGATGTCGCCGGGCTGGACGAGGCGCGCGCGGCTGCAGCCGAGGCTGGCATTGCGCTGGTCAATGGTGTCGAAATTTCGGTAACCTGGAACAAACGCAGCGTGCACATCGTCGGTCTGCGCGTAGCCCCCGCTTACGGGCCGCTACGAGACGGTCTGGCAGCGATCCGTGCCGGCCGCGGTGAACGCGCTGTGCGTATCGCCGCCGAGCTGGAAAAGGCCGGCATCCCGGGTAGCCTGGAGGGCGCCTATGCCTACGCCGCCAATCCGGGCATCATCAGCCGCACCCACTTTGCCCGCTTTCTGGTGGCAAAGGGCATCGTCAAGAATACCCGTACCGTGTTCAAAAAATACCTGATCAAGGGCAAGCCGGGCTATGTGGAGCACCGCTGGGCCGATTATGCCGATGCAATCGGCTGGATCCGTGCGAGCGGCGGGATCGCGGTGCTGGCCCATCCTGGCCGCTACGATCTGGGCAGAACCAATCTGGGCAGCCTGATCGCCGATTTCAAGGAAGCCGGCGGCGAGGCGATCGAAGTGGTGACGGGCAGCCATACCGCCGATCAGTTCATTCAATTTGCAGACTATGCCAAGGAATTCGATTTGCTGGTTTCCACCGGTTCCGATTTTCACGGTGTGGGCGAAAGCTACATGGATCTGGGCCGTTTGCCTGCGTTGCCGTCCGGCTGCAAGCCGGTGTGGCACGACTGGCCGGAGATGAGTCCTGAGCATGTAGGGCGGAAAAGCGAAGCGCCTTCCGCCGCAGCGGATTCCCTCACCCCAACCCTCTCCCGCGAGCGTGATGAAAGGGAGCAAACGGAAAAGGCGCTTG
>JAUYSN010000016.1 GCA_030696235.1 Sulfuricella sp.
ACCGACCGCAAACGGCTTTCCACCCTATGCCGCACGCCGACAGGACTATCCCTCTACACCAAGGGCGCGCAAGAAACGGTGCTGCCCTTATGCACGCGGGTGCAGATTGGCACGAAAACCCTGCCTCTCACCCCGGAACTGCGCGAAAAATTTGCCGCTGCGCAGGAAGCCCTGGCGGAAAAAGGGCTGCGCGTGCTCGCCTTCGCCTGCCGCACGGTAGCGGAAGAAGAGCCCAAAGGGAACCCAGAACACGACCTGACCTTGCTCGGCCTGGTGGGGCTGGAAGACCCTCCGCGCCCGGAAGTGCCCGACGCCATCCGCAAATGCTTTGATGCCGGCATCCGCGTCATTATGGTCACCGGCGACCACCCCCACACCGCGCTTGCCATCGCCTGCGAAATCGGTCTGATCCGTGGCGAAACCCCGGTTGTCATCTGCGGCGATGAACTGCGGCGGCTGTCCGATATCCAGTTGCAGCTCGCGCTGGATGCGCCGGAAATCATTTTCGCCAGGGTCGGCGCCGACCAGAAGCTGCGCATCGTCGGCGCGCTGCAAAAAAAAGGGGAAATCGTCGCGGTTACCGGCGATGGCGTCAACGACGCGCCGGCGCTGAAAAAGGCCGACATCGGCATCGCCATGGGGCTGTCCGGCACCGACGTGGCGCGCGAAGCCGCCGACATGGTGCTGCTCGACGACAACTTCGCCAGCATCGTCGCCGCCATCGAGGAAGGCCGCGCAGTGTTCGAGAACATCCGCAAGTTCCTCGCCTACATACTCACCTCCAACATCCCGGAACTGGTGCCCTACCTCGCCTTCGTCCTGTTCAGGATTCCCCTGCCGCTGACCATAATCCAGATCCTGGCGGTGGACCTCGGCACCGACATGCTGCCGGCGTTGGGGCTGGGGATGGAGAAGCCGCATCCCGGCGTGATGCGGCAGCCGCCACGCGCCCGCCGCGAACGCCTGCTCAACTGGCCGCTGGCGGCGCGCGCCTACCTGTTCCTCGGAATGATGGAAGCGGCAGCGGCAATGGCGGCGTTCTTCCTCGTGCTGCATGGTGCCGGATGGCACTACGGCGAGAGGCTTTCGCCACTCGATCCCCTCTATTTGCAGGCCACCACCGCCACCCTCACCGCCATCATCGTGATGCAGGTGATGAACGTGTTTCTCTGCCGCGACAAGCGGGAATCGCTACTTGTCACCGGCATCCTGGGCAATCCGCTCATTCTCTGGGGCATCGCCGCCGAGATCGCGCTAATCCTGGCTATCGATTACACGCCATGGGGCAACCTGATATTCGGCACTGCGCCCATCAGCCTGAATGTCTGGCTGTTCGTCATCCCATTCGCCTTCGCCATGCTGGCGCTGGAAGAAGTGCGGAAATGGGTGGTGAGAAAATCTATACTTGAGCTATGAACCCGGATGTCCATTAAAGCCAAATCACCGCCGTAGGAGCGGCGCCCTCGCCGCGATTTTCGACCGCATTCGCGCCGGGGGCGGCGCTCCTACATGTACGAACATTCCAACTGGGATGAAAGCTCAGGATCAATTACGCGAACTGCTCGCCGGCAAACAGGACCCTGCGCCGCAAGCAGGCGCAAAAACCCGCCAACAAACTGACTGACAAGCAGTGAGGTTCCCCCTTGTTTTTCCTCTGCGTCCTTTGCGGCCTTTGCGGTGAAACGCCGTTTTAAGGTTTAAGCCTCACGACAACCGACCACAAAACAAAAACCCCGCCGAAGCGGGGCCAATTATTATTTTTAAGCCGTTTCCGGCTTGTTGTTGGTGTTATTCCTTGCCGCCCGCCGCCACTACCATGGCCTTGCGGATCGCTTCCGGCGACTCCATGATCTTCATGAAGCTGTTTGCGCCCGACATTTTCAGGTCGGGAAAATCAAGGGCGATGCGGAAGCGGCCGTACAGCGCGATCACCTTGTTGCCGGTAACCAGCATTTCATGGGGCAGATGGGCGGAAGACTTGATATCCCTGGAATCAATGATGTCCATGATGAACTTGTCGTCCATGTACTTGTCGCCACCCTTCATGGCCACGCCGAACACGGATTCCTTCTTGCCGGTCACATCAACGCGATAGACCTTGCTCACCCCGCCCTTGCCCGCCGCCAGATTGGCCTCGACCGCCTTCACCGCTTCCTCGTAGCTGCCGTACTCAGCCAGGGGAACAGGCTCGTCGAAATACTCCATGCCGAACATGTAGTGGTACTTGCGCAGCTTCTTCTCGGTCAGGCCCTTGGCGCCGAATTCTTCCACATGGCCCAGCGCTGCCGTCAGTTTTTCCGATGTCTGCGGCAAATCGCCCGCCATCCGATAGCCATTGGCCATGTAGGTCGGGTTGGTGTAGGAAACCTGCACGTCGTTGCCCACCTTGGTCACCGAAACGCGCTGAGCCGCGCCAAAACCGCCGTGCTCGGATTTCGCCGCCGTGGTCTTCATCTCATCATTGGTCACCACGATGATCGTGGTTTCAGGATAGGGTGAGTAGCTGCCGGCGATGGTAAAGCCGTTCGCCTGCAATGCGGTCTTGGCTGCTGCCGCCTTGTCCGCCACCGTGCCCGCGCCCTTGGATGCCAATACAAAAGGTTTGAGCAGTACGTCATCCGCCAGTGCGGCGCCCATACTCAGACCCAGGGTCAGGGTTGCAAGAACAAGCTTTTTCAGAACTCCATTCATGTTGCCTCCATAAATCAATTTTCTAGTTTTAAATAAAAAGGGCTGGAAGTGATTTCTCACCTCCAGCCCTTTTTAGCTTACTTCACGAATTACCTCTAGCCAACAGCCTGATTAAAACTTCTTGCCGTAGGCGATGCCAAGGGAGTTTTCGTACATTTTAATTTTATCGTTC
>JAUYSN010000018.1 GCA_030696235.1 Sulfuricella sp.
TGCCATCTTCCGTGGCACCGATGCAGCTGACAGCATCACTGGCACCGCCGGCAACGACATTATCGTAGGACTGGGCGGCGACGACGCCCTGTACGGCGATATCGGCAACGACACCCTTGACGGGGGCACGGGGAACGACACCTACGAGTTCGGCCACGGCTATGGGCAGGACACGATTAGAGAATATGACACCACGGCGGGCAACAGCGACACGATCCGTTTGGCTGCCGACGTAGCGCCCGCTGACGTGACCCTGTGGCGCGATGCATCAAATCTCTACCTCGGCATTAACGGCACCAGCGACACGATGATGGTACAAGGCTGGTACGACGATCCGGCCTACCGGGTGGAGCAAGTGAAGTTTGCCGATGGGACGGTCTGGAATGAGGCGGCACTGGTAGCGGCCAAATTGTACTCTACGGACAGTGACGATATCGTTGCAGGCACCTATTGCGATGACATCGCGGATGGACGGGTGGGAAATGACTATATTCTCGGCGATGCGGGCAACGATTTGCTGGATGGGGGCGTTGGTAACGACATTCTGGACGGCGGCGCGGACAACGATATTTTGGCGGATGCTGTCGGAAACAATTTGCTGATGGGAGGTGGCGGGGACGATGCCATGACAGCAGGTGGCAGCGGCAACCTCTTGATAGGTGGTTCAGGAAACGACTCAATCACATTGGAAGCCGGTGCGGCTGTCCTCTCTTTCAATCGTGGAGATGGTCAGGATACTGTCAATTTTGGTGCGGGCATGGGGGATGTCACGGTAACCCTGGGTGGCGGTATTGACTATACTGACCTGGCCTTCGGCAAGACAGGCAATGACTTGATTTTCGGCACCGGTGTGGATGAAAGCATTACGCTGAAAGACTGGTTCTCCTCGCCAGCCGGTCATGGCACGGTGACCCTTCAGGTGATCGCAGAATCCATACCCGGCTTTGATCCGCTTTCCGGCGACCCTCTGCTCAGCCAGAAAGTGCAAACTTTCGATTTCGCTTCCCTGGCGAACCGCTTCGATGCTGAGTTGGCGGCTGACCCGACAATGACCAGTTGGAACTTGATGAATGGCTTGCTGGATGCGCACCTTGCTTCAAGTGATGGGGCCGCCTTGGGTGGTGACCTTGCCTACCAATATGGTGTGAGTGGTGCATTGGCGGGAATTGGCCTTGCCGCAGCACAGGATGTCCTGGCTTCTCCGCAGTTCGGCAGCCAGGCGCAGTCACTCCGTCCTTGGTCAGGCCTGAATAGCGGAGCGGTCCAACTAAGCTAATCGTGGGAGGCGGCCGCCCCGGTTGTTCTGGGGCGGCTTTCTCTTTAAAAGAACGCTGCACATCGAAAGTAAGCGGAACAGTATGACCAAGCCTGTCACAACACTTAGTCCGGACGCCCTGGATTTTGCCCCCGGCCTCCTCGCTATCCAGGAAAGCCCGCCGGCGAAGCTGCCCAGAACGGTGATGTATACCGTCCTGGCGCTCTTCCTCATCATGCTGGCCTGGGCCATCTTCGGCAAGCTGGACATCATCGCCAGCGCCGAGGGGCGGCTTGTGCCCCAGACCTACGTCAAGATCGTCCAGCCGGCGGATGCCGGGATCGTTCAGGATATCCTGGTGCAGGAGGGCCAAGAGGTCGAAGCCGGGCAGGTGCTGATGCGCATGGATACCAAATTCACCGAAGCCGACGCCAAAACGATCCAGAACGAGCTCAGGCTCAAATCTCTCATATTGCGCCGTGCCGATGCCGAACTCGCCGGACGTCCCATGACGCGGCGTAAGGAAGACCCGCCCGAGCTTTACGGGCAGGTAGAAAACCAGTACCGCGCCCATCGCCAGGCCTATCTCGATGCCGTCGGCCAGGAGTCCGAGTCCCTCAACAAAGCCCGGCATGACCTCAGGTCTGCCCAGGAAACGCTCTCCAAGTTGCAGCAGGTTGTTCCCGTCTACCAGAAAAGCGCTGCGGCCTATGAAAAACTGGCCAAGGATAATTTCGTCAGCCAACTGGCCGCACAGGAAAAAGTGCGTGACAGAATCGAGAAGGAGCAGGACTTGAAAGCGCAGGAGTCCAACGTGGCGAGCCTCAAGTCCAGCATCGCCGCTTCCGAGAAGAAGCTTGCGCAGATCAGTTCCAACTACAAAAGCCAGTTGCAGAACGAGCGGGTAGACACCGAGTCCCAATACCAGAAGCTCCGGCAGGACTGGGCCAAGATCGAACACAAGTCCAACCTGCTGGAACTGAAGGCGCCACAAGCCGGGATCATCAAGGATTTGGCGACTCATACCCGAGGCACGGTGGTCTCGCCGGGGACGGTGATGATGACCCTCGTCCCCCATGACGAACCGTTGCAGGCGGAGATATTGGTCAAGAACGAGGACGTCGGCTTCGTCTATCCGAACCAGAAGACCAAAATCAAGCTCGCCGCCTATCCGTTCCAGAAATACGGCATGATCGAAGGCACGGTGATCCATGTCGGCGCCGATGCCAGCGACGGCGCCCAGCCCGCAGCGGATAAGAGCAAGGATCAGAAAGCCGCACCGCAGCTCACCTACAAGGCGCTTGTCCGCTTAGCGGTGCAATCCCTAGAGATCGAAGGCGAGAAACTCCGGCTTTCGCCAGGTATGCAGGTGGTCGCGGAAATTCACCAGGGGCGGCGCACGGTGATGGAATACCTGCTGTCTCCGGTGCAGAAGGCGTTTCATGAGGCGGGGAGGGAGCGGTAGAACGCCCAGCAAGAAAGTCCTGAGTGCTGAGTAGACCGACTCGGCGCTCAGGACTCGGCACTCAGGACTGCCTTGTAGAGCGCCAGATAATCTGCGGCGCTCTTCTCCCAGCTGGAATCCCGCTCCATGCCGTTGCGCTGGATTCTCCCCCAGGCTTTCTTGTCATGGTAGGCGGCCAGCGCGCGCTGGATGCAGCCGAAAAAACCTTCCGCCGTCATCGGTTCGAACACGAAGCCCGTGACGCCATCGACCACCGTGTCGACCAGTCCGCCGGTGGCATGCACGATCGGCGGGGTGCCATAGCGCTGGCTGTACATCTGGTTGAGGCCGCAGGGTTCGAAGCGCGAGGGCATCAGGAACAGGTCCGCACCGGCCTCGACCAGATGCGACAATCCCTCGTTAAAGCCGATCGTTACCCCTACCTTCTCCGGATGTGCGTGGGCGAGGTTGCGGAAGCCGTTTTCCAGTGCGGTTTCGCCGGTTCCGAGCAGGACAATCTGTACGTTCTCTTGCAGTAGTTGCGGCGCGATCTCCAGCAGCAGGTCCCCGCCTTTCTGTTGGGTGATGCGGCTGATCATGCCGAGCAGCGGGATGTCCGGCTCGCGCTTCAGCCCCATTTTTTCCTGCAGGGCGAGCTTGTTGGCAGTCTTGCCGGCCATCTGTTCAGCGTCGTATCCCTGCACCAGATGCGGGTCGGTGGCTGGATTCCAGTCGCTGGTGTCGATGCCGTTGACGATCCCGGTCAGTCTATCGCTGCGGCGAGCGAGCAGTCCCTGCATGCCGAAGCCGAGTGCTTCGTGCTGGATTTCCTGCGCGTAGGTGGGGCTTACGGTGGTGATGTGGTCGGCATAGTAGAGGCCAGCCTTGAGAAAGGAGAAATTGCCGTAGTATTCCACCCCTTCGATGCTGAAGCTTGCCGGCGGCAGGCCGACCTCGGCCACGATATGTGGCGGGAAGATGCCCTGGAAGGCGAGGTTGTGGATGGTCATGACCGTTGCCGCCTTCTTCCCCGGCATGAAGTGCAGGAAAGCAGGTATAAGGGCGCTTTGCCAGTCGTTGCAGTGAACGATGTCGGGACGGAAGGAGAGGGGCGAACTGTCGCTGCCGAGAATGGCGCCGATCCGGGAAAGCAGGGCGAAACGCTGGGCATTGTCCGGCCAGTCGACGCCGGCAGGGTT
>JAUYSN010000027.1 GCA_030696235.1 Sulfuricella sp.
TTACCACCGACCCGATGGCGGTGGTGAACAACCCGGACATCGATATCGTCGTCGAGCTGATCGGCGGTACTACGCTCGCCAAGGAACTGGTCCTGAAAGCGATCGCCAACGGCAAGCACGTGGTCACGGCGAACAAGGCGCTGCTGGCGCTGCACGGCAACGAAATATTCAAGGCGGCGCAGGCCAAGGGCGTGATGGTTGCCTTCGAGGCAGCGGTGGCGGGCGGCATCCCGATCATCAAGGCGTTGCGCGAGAGCCTCACCGCCAACCGCATCGAGTGGATCGCCGGCATCATCAACGGCACCACCAACTTCATCCTGACCGAGATGCGCGACAAGGGCCTGGCCTTCAATACCGTGCTTAAACAAGCGCAGGAACTCGGCTACGCAGAGGCCGATCCGACCTTCGACATCGAGGGCGTCGACACCGCACACAAGCTCACTATCATGGCGGCGATCGGCTTCGGTATTCCGATGCAGTTCGACAAGGCCTACACCGAAGGCATCAGCAAGCTGACCAAGGAAGACATTGCCTACGCCGAGGAACTGGGCTACCGCATCAAGCTGCTCGGCATCACCAAGCGCACCGACAAGGGCATCGAGCTGCGCGTCCACCCGACGCTGATCCCGGCCAAGCGCCTGATCGCCAATGTGGAAGGCGTGATGAACGCGGTGCTGGTGAAGGGCGACGCCGTCGGCGCGACCATGTACTACGGTCGCGGCGCCGGTGCGGAGCCGACCGCCAGTGCGGTGGTGGCGGACCTGGTGGACGTGACGCGGATGCTGACCTCCGACCCGGAGAACCGCGTGCCGCACCTGGCCTTCCAGCCGGACGCCTTGTCCGATGTGCCGGTGCTGCCGATCGATGAGGTTCGCACCTCCTACTATCTGCGCCTGCGCGTGTTCGACAAGCCCGGCGTGCTGGCCGATGTGACGCGCATCCTGGCCGATCTGGGCATCTCGATCGACGCCATGATCCAGAAAGAGCCGGCTGAAGGCGAGGAGC
>JAUYSN010000038.1 GCA_030696235.1 Sulfuricella sp.
TCGCATCGGCCGCACCGGCCGCGCCGATCAGGACGGCTGGGCGCTGAGCCTGTGCAGCCCGGCCGACAAGCGCCGTGTCGCCGCCATCGCGCAGATGACGGGCAGCGAACCGGAGTGGCATGAGCTTGGCGAACTGCAAAGCGGCAATGACGCACCGCTGGTGCCGCCGATGGTGACGCTCCAGATTATCGGTGGCCGCAAGGAGAAGATCCGCCCCGGCGACGTGCTGGGCGCACTCACCGGCGAAGCGGGATTCACGCGCGAGCAAGTCGGCAAGATCACGGTGACCGAGCTATCCACCTATGTTGCCGTCGCGCGCAACATAGCAAGTGTAGCCGTTCGCAAATTGTCGGCAGGCAAGGTGAAGGGCAAAACGGTGAAAGTGCGGGCGCTGGAGGATTGATCCTTTAAAAAGCATTTGAACCGCAAAGGACGCAAATGAATTCAAAGACTTGAGCAACTTTATCTGTTAACCCGATGGGTGATGCATCAAAATTGATTAGCCCTTTGTTTTACCTTGCGAACCTTCGCGTCCTTTGCGGTGAACTGCGGTTTTTAGGTTGATTTGCCACTTACCGCAACCGTATCGTTACAGGTGGCCGATTCCAATTTGAAGCACTTTTCATCGACATACGCCGTCACCCTCCGTTTCGCTAATTCTTACAGAAACGCGGGACTCCCTTTCCCCAGCCTGCCCCAGATGACTGTTTCCTGTTCATGGGGCCACCACATCCTATACTGATGATGTAACTATCTATTTGGTGAGGCCTGCTGTCATGCATCCGATCACGCTACGCTTGCCGGTCAAGATGCTGCCACAGCCGGACGAGACCACCTGCGGCCCCACCTGCCTGCATGCCATCTACCGCTACTGGGGCGAGGATGCACGCCTTCCGGAGGTGATCGCCCGCACCCGCAAGATGGAGCTCGGCGGCACTTTCGCGATTTTTCTGGCCTGCGATGCGCTGCGCCATGGCTACCAGGCCACCATTTATACCTACAACCTGACGGTGTTCGACCCCACCTGGTTTGCGCCGGGCGTGGACATCGCCGAGCGCCTGCAGCGGCAGAGGGAGGTGAAAAAAGACGCTAGGCTGCAGCACGTCACCGAGGGCTATCTGGAATTCCTGAGCCTGGGCGGTCGGCTGCGCCTGACGGATCTCTCCCGCCCCCTGATTCGCGGCCTGCTGCGCCGCAATCTGCCCATCATCACGGGGTTGAGCTCCACCTATCTGTATCGCGCTGCGCGGGAATACGGGCCGAACGACGAGCCAGACGACGTGCGCGGCTTGCCGGCCGGGCACTTCGTCGTGATTGCGGGCTATGACCGGGCAAAGCGCACCGTGCTGGTGGCCGATCCCTATGCGCGCCATCCCTACGGCCCGTCGCACGAGTACTGGATCAACATCGACCGCGCGCTCGGCGCCGTGCTGCTGGGCATCGTGACCCACGACGCGAATCTGCTGGTGATCCATCCTCCGAGCCAGCGACAACGCGAGGGCGCGCCATGAGCATTCTGATCGTGGTCAACAACCCGCGCGACTGGCCGCTCGACGTTCCCGGCGTGACCGTCGTGCCGGCGCGGGCCTACCTGACCGATCCGGCCTATGGCAGCGACCGCTCCGCCAGGGTGTTCAACCTGTGCAAAACCTACCGTTACCAGAGCCTCGGCTACTACGTCTCACTGCTCGCCGAGGCCCGCGGCCACAAGCCGCTGCCTCGTGCGAACACCATCGAGGACCTGCAATCCCAGAACCTGGTGCGGCTGCTCACCGAGGGCCTGGACGAGCTGATCCAGAAATCGCTGGCGCCGATCAAGTCGGATGCCTTCGAACTCAGCATCTACTTCGGCCGCAACATGGCGAGCCGCCACGACCCGCTGAGCCGGCAGATGTTCAACCTGCTGCAGGCCCCGCTGCTGCGCGCCGATTTCGAGCGCCGCGGCCACCATTGGCGCATCCGCAGCGTGCGGCCGATTGCCGCCAGCGACATTCCGCCCCAGCACCAGGAATTCGCGATCCAGGCCACTACGGAGTACTTCATGGGCCGCAGGCGGCGGGCACGCAAGCGTACCGCGCCGCGTTTCGACCTCGCCATCCTGCACGATCCCAACAATCCCGAGCCGGCTTCCAATGCCAGGGCGATGCAAAAGTTCGAGAAGGCGGCGCAGTCCCTGGGAATGCACGTGGAGTTCATCACCCGGGCAGACTTCGGCAGGCTGACCGAGTTCGATGCCCTGTTCATCCGCGACACCACCTTCGTCAATCACTACACCTACCGCTTCTCGCGGCGGGCCGCCGCCGAGGGTCTGGTGGTGATCGACGATCCGGACTCCATCCTGAAGTGCAACAACAAGGTCTATCTCGCCGAGATCCTGGCCCGGCACCGCATCCCCGCACCCAAAACCCTGCTGGTGCACCGGGACAACGTGGACCAGATCATCCCCGCTCTTTCTCTCCCCTGCGTGCTCAAGCAGCCGGACAGCTCGTTCTCCCTCGGGGTGGTAAAGGTGGAGTCTGAGGAAGAACTGCATGCAAAGGTAAACGGTTTGCTGGATAAATCGGAGCTGATCATCGCCCAGGAATATTTGCCCACCGAGTTCGACTGGCGCGTCGGCATCCTCGACCGGCGGCCGCTGTTCGTGGCGAAGTACTTCATGGTTCCCGGCCACTGGCAGATCATCAAGCACGGCGACCAGAAGCACGATTTTGTCGAGGGGCCCACGGTGGCATTGTCCGTCGGCGAAGCGCCGGACCGGGTG
>JAUYSN010000050.1 GCA_030696235.1 Sulfuricella sp.
ACCGAAGTCTGGCTCGCCGCCGACTACCATTACCTGCCGGTCAAAATCAGCCAGATCGTCAAGGACGGCGATGGGCTGGTGCTGCTGGCGAACGAGAACGAATTAACTCCGTGATGGGTGATGGGTAATGAGTGATGGGAAAAGTCAAAACCCGTGCCGTCACCGGTTTTCCGCGCTACCCCTCACCCATTACCCATTACCCCTCACCCATTACCCACTGGAATGATATAGCCCATGCAACTCTCCTCTACCCGCCTCGGCCACGCCGTACACGCCCTGATCGATATCCTGCCGCTGACCCATCCGGCCGATGCGAGCTTGAGCCGTTATTTCCGCAACAACCACGAGCTGGGCCCCAAGGACCGCGCCTTCGTCGCCGAAACGGTGTATGCCGTGCTGCGCCGCAAGCGCCTGCTGGAGCACCTCGCCGCGCCTCACACCTCGCCGCGCCACCTGATTCTGGCCTTGCTGGCGAAGGTGCAGGGCCTGAGCCTGCGCGAACTGGAGCCGCTGTTGCACAAGGATGAAAGCGAATGGCTGAAGCAGGTCAAGGCGGTGCCCACGGACGATCTGCCGCTCGCGATACGGGTGGACTTCCCCGACTGGCTGACGGAAAGGCTGGTCGCACGCATGCCGGAAGAGGAAATCCTCGCCCTGGCGCGCGGCATGCAGCATTCCGCCCCGCTGGATCTGCGCGTCAACACCGTGCGCGCCAACCGCGATGAAGTGCTGGCGATTCTGAAACGTGACGGCATCCCCGCCGAAGCGACGCCCTATTCCCCGGTCGGCGTGAGAATCAGGGAAAAACCGGCGATCAACCGCCATCCCCTGTTCCTCACCGGCAAGATCGAAGTGCAGGACGAGGGCAGCCAACTGCTCGGCTACCTGGTTGCGCCGAAGCGCGGCGAGATGATCGCGGACTTCTGCGCCGGAGCCGGCGGCAAGACCCTGCTGTTGGGCGCGCTGATGCACTCCCAGGGGCGGATCTATGCCTTCGACGTGTCGGAAAAGCGCCTCGCCCAGCTCAAACCGCGCCTGAAACGCTCCGGCCTGTCCAATCTGCACCCCCAGCTGATCAGCAACGAAAACGACATCAAGATCAAGCGCCTCGCCGGCAAGCTCGACCGCGTGCTGGTCGATGCGCCGTGCAGCGGGCTCGGCACCCTGCGCCGCAACCCCGATCTCAAATGGCGCCAGAAGCCGCAGGATATCGATGAACTGACGCAAAAACAGGCCGCCATCCTCACCGCCGCCGCCCGCCTGGTCAAAGTCGGCGGACGGCTGGTGTACGCCACTTGCAGCATCCTTGAAGAGGAAAACGAGCAGATCGTCGAGGCTTTCCTCGCCATGCATCCGGAATTCGAATTGCGTGCCGCCAGCGAGGTGCTGGCGCAGCAGAATATCCCGCTGGACACGGGCAAATACTTCAAGCTCGCGCCGCACGTGCATGGCACGGATGGATTCTTTGCCGCGGTGATGGAAAGAAAGAGTTGAGCGACCCATCTACGCGTTAATGGGCGCAGAAGACGTAGGTTGGCGGTGAGCGTAGCGAACCCCAACGCAACACCGCCGGGAATGTCCGCTATGCCGCGATTCCGGCATGGGAGTGTCGCCTAGAGGCGCCTACTTCTGGTGGGGTTCACGTTGTTCACCCCAACCTACGCCCTGGCGTTTTTTAATCCCGCAGGGCCAACCGCGCCATTTCGATAGCCCCGTCTTTCGTCTTGTGTCCTGCGACAAAACGCCCCCTGTGGCAGAACACGCAGCCTTTCATGCCGACGACGGCGTCCAGCTCTTCGCCGTCCAGCCCTGCCCAGGCTGAAGGCAGGGACTTTCGGTTGTTGAAGCTTCCCGCGCGATCCGGAACGGCGGTCACATGCCATTTCGCCTGGGCATCGGGGGAAATCACGTACAGAAGATGCTCGTACTCAGGCGATCCCAATACTGCATCCTTCCACGGCACGTCGTGCTCCAGCACCAGCACCCGCCCCGCTTCCAGCAAAATCCCCTGCGCCACAGCGGCACGCGCCTTTTCGAATCCGTTGGCGTCCCTGATCGTGTTTTGCAGAATGGCTGTTGCCAGGCTGACGGCACGTTCGAAAGCCTCATTCCTGGCTTCCGTGGAGGTGACGTCCTGCCAGCCGGGATTGAAACCTCCAAGGACCGTGGAAATGGACATCAGCGTGACGGGCAGGGTTTCCTTGGTTAAGGTAATGCCGCAATCCATGGCGTCCACGCCTTGCACCATCCAGCGATCGACCCTGGACGCCGCAGCCTCGGATTCACAAAGCTCCGCCCCCAGTTCACGCCAAACCAGGCCGAACGAACTGTAAGGGATGCCGTTCTCGCGCGCTTCCTTGTACTCCAGCTGATGATGGTCGAAGCGGCAGGTCGCCGGGTCAAA
>JAUYSN010000058.1 GCA_030696235.1 Sulfuricella sp.
ATGGCCATATCCGACTTTTTCGTTGCCTGGTGGTGGGCGATTTTCGGTGTAATCTGGGGCAGCCTCCAGTTCTTTTTCTACACCTGGAAACGCTCGAAAAAAATGCAGTACTTCATGGACCGATTGTCCCTGCAACTGCCAATTTTTGGCCCGGTGATCGAAAAAGCCACTATCGCGCGCTGGACTCGTACCCTATCCACCATGTTTGCCGCCGGCGTACCCTTGGTTGAAGCACTGGATTCGGTTGGCGGCGCTGCCGGCAACGCCTTGTATTTTGATGCCACCAAAAAAATCCAGAGCGAAGTCAGCACCGGCACCAGCCTGACGGTGGCGATGCAGAACAGCAATCTGTTTCCCAACATGGTGCTGCAAATGGTCGCCATCGGCGAGGAGTCCGGTGCTTTGGACTCCATGCTCTCCAAGGTGGCCGATTTTTACGAAGCCGAAGTGGACGATGCCGTGGCAGCGCTTTCCAGCCTGATGGAGCCGATAATCATGGTGGTTCTGGGCGTGATTATCGGCGGCCTGGTCGTCGCCATGTATCTGCCGATCTTCAAGATGGGCCAGGTAGTTTAAAAACAAATGATCTTCGAACCCCTGCAATCCTCCCCGGCGCTGTACGTTAGCGTGACCGCACTCCTCGGCCTGATGGTCGGCAGCTTCCTGAATGTCGTCATCCATCGCCTGCCCAGGATGATGGAACGCGAGTGGCGCGAGCAATGCAGCTCCATGGACGGAGAAGGAGCCCCGCCCGCCGCACCCTACAATCTGGTGGTTCCGCGCTCGGCCTGCCCGTCCTGCGGTCACATGATTTCGGCATGGGAAAACGTTCCGGTGATTTCCTGGCTGATTTTGCGCGGCCGTTGCGCACACTGCAAGACCCCGATCAGCCCGCGTTACCCCATCGTCGAAGCCCTTACCGGCATTATCAGCGGTTACGTCGCCTGGCGTTTCGGCTTCGGGCCGGCCGCCCTGGCCGCCCTGCTCTTCACTTGGGCACTGATCGCACTGACCTTCGTCGACTTCGACACCCAACTGCTGCCGGACAGCATCACCCAACCCCTGATCTGGCTCGGCCTGTTGCTCAATCTCAACGGCTTCTTCACCGACCTGGACTCCGCCCTGGTCGGGGTGGTGGCGGGCTACCTGTCGCTCTGGAGCGTTTACTGGCTGTTCAAGCTGGCTACAAAAAAGGAAGGCATGGGCTACGGAGATTTCAAGCTGCTTGCCGCGATCGGCGCATGGCTGGGCTGGCAGATGCTGCCGCTGGTCATCCTGCTGTCTTCTCTGGTCGGAGCGGTGGTCGGCATTTCACTGATCCTGTTTGCCGGCCACGGCCGCCAGATTCCGATCCCCTTCGGCCCCTATCTCGCGGGTGGCGGCCTGATCGCACTGCTGTGGGGAAAGCAAATCACCCAGGCTTATCTCGGGCTTTAGTCTCTTACTAAAAAATGATGTCGAAATCCGACAAGAATTTGGGGTTGAAATGAGCCATACGGTAATGGGTGATGAGGAATGGGTAATGAAAACCTTCGATCATCATTCATCCCCCATTACTCATCACTCCACTTGGGTTCCGGCTCTGCCGGCTTAGGGGATGCTGGTAATCGGCCTCACCGGCGGCATCGGCAGCGGCAAAAGCAGCGTCGCCAGAATTTTTTCCGCCTTGGGCGCCGCCGTCATCGACACCGATGAGATCGCGCATCGCCTGACGGCAAAAGGCACTCCGGCCCTTGCCGCCATCATCGAGCAGTTCGGCTCCAGCTATCAGTTACCGGATGGAAACCTCGACCGTGCCAGGTTGCGCAAACGGGTGTTTTCCGATCATGCCGCCAAGGAAAAACTGGAAACGCTACTCCACCCTCTCATCAAACAACAGGTCGTCTCGGAAATGGCTGAGGCACAGGGGCCCTATCTGGTGCTGGTGATCCCGCTGTTTTTTGAGACCGGTGCATACCGCGATCTGGTTGACCGGGTACTGGTGGTGGATTGCGATGAAAATCAGCAAATCTCCCGGACTATGTCCCGTAGCCAGCTTTCCGCCGCAGATGTGCAGTCCGTCATGGCTCACCAGACGCCTCGCGCGGAGCGCATCAAACAAGCCGATGATATCCTGTCCAACCGGGGCGACCACGCAGATCTCGAAGAGCATGTCAAGGAACTGCATCAGCGTTACTTGGCACTGGCATTACAGCGGCAGGCCTGAAGCCGCTTCACTGAAAATCAAAATAATTCAAAGTTTCATGCAATTATGCGTTAATACAAATCATGCCAATACAAATCATTGTCAGATTGCTTATAATTCGGCAGAATTGAACTTTGCCGATCCCAGACCCGACAGTGATCACCTACGACCACCCTCTTAACGAGCGGATTCGCACTCTCCTGCGACTGGAGGATCTCTATGCCAAAGCGCATTATTTTTCCTCCCAGTCGCATCAAAAGGATCACCACGCCGCACTGTTGGTTGTGTTCGAAATTCTGGAAGTTTCCTGCCGCGCCGATCTAAAATCCGACCTGCTCCAGGAACTGGAGCGGCAGAAGCAAACCCTGGAAGCCCTGCGCAACAATCCCGCCATTTCGGAAGAAGCCTTGAATGAAGTGCTGCGCGATATCGACAATGTCGCCGGCCGTCTGCACAGCCTGCCTGGCAAGGTCGGCCAGCACCTGCGCGAGAATGAGTGGCTGATGAGCATCAAGCAGCGCACCTCCATCCCCGGCGGAGTATGCGAATTCGATCTGCCCTCCTATCATTTCTGGCTAAACCAGGATGAAAAACTGCGCCGTCAGAATCTGACGGAATGGCTGGCGCCGATGCTGCCGATTCGGGATGGATTGAGGATCATCCTGCGGATGCTGCGCGACAGTGGCAGATCCAGCCACCACACTGCACAGCAAGGCACATTTCAACAGATGCTGAGCGGCAGGGTGGCGCAGATGCTGCGCATCTCAGTCGCACGCAACTTGCCCTGCTTCCCCGAAATCAGTGCCAACAAATACGCGATCAACATCCGCTTCACCGCTCTGGGCGGGCCCCAGAAACCACGGGGATGCGACACCGATGTCGAATTTGATCTGACCCTTTGCAACCT
>JAUYSN010000061.1 GCA_030696235.1 Sulfuricella sp.
CGAACAGCTGGGCTGGCGCGGCCTGATCAGGACCATCAAGACCGAAGCACCGCAGTGGGGAACCCTGCTGCCGCAACTGCCGCGCCTGGTGCATCGCGCCCTGAGCCGCGAAGGGGAGGGGGAAGTTCAGCAACTGCGCGAAGAATTGCGCGCGCGGGACGCGCGCGAACGGCGCTGGATGATGGTGATTGCCGCACTTCTGGCACTGGTACTGCTGGGGCAGCTGCTGCCGTGGCTCAGCCTATTGTTGCCAGAATCCTACTAAACTCGCTTTACCTTAGAAAAAGCTGTTGAACCGCAAAGGACGCAAGGGGCGCGAAGGAATTCAAGAGCTCGAAAATCTTAAACTTTTTACCCTATGTGCAAGGCAGACAATTAATTAACGCGTCGTTTTCCCTTGCGAACCTTCGCGTCCTTTGCGGTGAAATGCCATTTTAAGGTTTATTCCGGTTGAGCCAGGCCAACACCCCCAGGCCTGCGGCACGACCACTCGCGAAACAGGCGGTAAGCAGATAGCCCCCCGTCGGCGCCTCCCAGTCCAGCATCTCGCCCGCACAGAACACGCCCGGCAAGGAACGGATCATCAAGCGCTCGTCGAGCGCCTCGAACGCCACCCCGCCCGCACTGCTGATCGCCTCATCGAGAGGGCGCGGCGCGATGAGCCGCACCGGCAGCGCCTTGATCGCTGCCCCCAGACGGGCCGGGTCCGCGAAATCTTGCGCCGGCACGCACTCGCGCAGCAGGCCGGCCTTCACCCCCTTGATCCCCAGCCGGCTTTGCAGGTGACTGGCCATCGACCGCGAACCCCTTGGCCGCGCCAGATCTTCGATCACATACGACAATTCCCTGCCGGGAACCAGATCGAGGTAAATAACCGCAGCGCCGGTGCTCTCGATCTCGTCGCGCAGAGATGCGGACAACGCATAGATCAGGCTGCCCTCGACACCGGTCGCCGTAATCATGAATTCGCCCTGCTTGCGAAGCGTGACGCCGTCTTGATTTGTAAAAGTCACGACCACCGACTTCAAGGGGTGGCCGGCGAAGCGGGTGCGAAAGTGCTCGCTCCAGCCGACATCGAAACCGCAGTTGGAGGGTCGCAGCGCCGCGACGGGAACCCCGCGCTGCGCGAGCAGCGGCACCCACGCGCCATTCGAGCCGAGGCGCGCCCAGCTGCCGCCCCCCAGCGCCAGCACTACGGCGTCGCTGTGCACCGACTTCTCTCCATCAGGTGTTGAGAAGCGCAGCGCACCCTCCTCGTTCCAGCCCTGCCAGCGATGCCGCATGTGGAAGTGCACCCCGGCTTCGCGCAACCGGTGCAGCCATGCGCGCAGCAGCGGCGCCGCCTTCATCTCGGTGGGAAACACGCGCCCGGAGGTGCCTATGAAGGTATCGACGCCGAGCCCGTGCACCCAGAGCCGCAGGGCTTCAGGCCCGAATGCTTCAAGCCAGGGCTCGATCTGCGCCCGGCGCGCGCCGTAGCGCGACAGGAATAGCTCGGACGTTTCAGAGTGGGTGAGGTTCAAGCCCCCCTTGCCGGCCAGCAGAAACTTGCGCCCCACGGAGGGCATGGCGTCGTAGAGGTCGACCCGCACGCCGTTCTGGATCAATATTTCAGCCGCCATCAGTCCGGCAGGGCCGCCGCCGATGACCGCGACCGATCGGCCGTGAACGCTATCCGGTGACATCATTTAATTCATCCATAAGACACATACCACGAATGTTCACGCCAGGAACGCTAGCGATCAGACATGCCGCAGGGGTGGCGGTCCGCCCCACATCGGTGAAACTCGCCGAGTGGCCGATTAAACGTATATTCAGCGGGCCTGACAATCAGCTCCCGAGCCGAAGCCTCTACATTGCCGCCGGGGAGGGTAAAGGGCAGCGCCACCACCGTCAGCACCGTACCAATCACTGTGGCAGCCAATCCCAGTGGCCGCACCACCACCAAATCCACCACCATATCCGTGGCTTTGTCGCCAGTCACGGTATCGTTATCTTCAGCGATTCCAGAGAGAGGCGTGACGGCAAACACAAGTGCAATAAACCATGCTTTCAGTCGCTTACTCATTTTAATGTGCTCCTGTCATCATTCACACCGTGCTAATCAACAAACCATTGGGTCAAAAAGGAGAAAGATGGCTGCACCTGAGTAGTTACCAGATTACAACAAATAGGGTTTTCCCTTATAGCCAGAAACACCGCTTTTGCCGTTTAATGTGCCTATTCTTTTGCTCGTCATGCTTTCGCATTCGGCAAGACCATTAACCCACGGTAAAACAAGTTGCATTCACGCAGGGAAGAGCCACTATCCGCGGCAGATAACCTCCCGATTAGCGGCTGCGTGGTTCGCAAGCACCTGGGCGTCTATTTCGGCCTGTTCGGGGCATGGTTCTTCCTGGCGAGTTTCGTCACGGCATCTTCGATCGCCAGCGACCTCCGCAGTGCCAAGCTCAGATTCCTCGAGTATGCCAATAGCCTGTATGGCGAAATTGACAACCGCGTACAAACCAACGAGGCAGTACTTGAAGGCATAACCGCTTTTCTGGGCGTATCCGGCACCATGAATGACGGTGCGCGAATCTCCCACTATGCGCAACAGGTGCGCGCCCGCCACCCCCATATCGCCCAGGTCGAGGTGGTAGAAAGCGTTGCACGCCAGAATCTGCCGCGTTTCATCGCCGAGAAACGTGCTTCCGGCCTGCCGGAGTTTCAGGTACGCAGCTTTTCCTATGATTCCGGCCGCTTTTGGCGAAGCATAGACGACAAGCCCTGGTATTATCCCATCGTGTTCATGGAACCGATGCTGACCGAATCCAGGGATATCCTGGGCCTGGACATGGATTCGGTACCCTTCCTGCGCTTGGCCATGAGTGCGTCGGCCCGCCAGGGGCATGCCGTCGCCACCCATCCATTCCGCTTGGTGGAAGGGGATAGTGCCTACGTCATGTTCCGGCCCGTGGCGCCGCTGCGCACCCCTGGGGCGAGAGCCGGTGACGAAAAGCGTCTGTTCGCCTCCCTGGTCATCAAAACCCAAGCCATTCTGCCATCCCTCAGAGCTGACATTCCCGGACTGCGCTTCAGCCTCTACCACGCTGATTTCCCGGCACACAAGCCCGAGGGAGAGCTGATCCATTTCGAGCGCCACGACCGCAGCGATCTGGAAACCTTCCTTTTCCCCAAGCTGCGCTATGAACGCAAACTGGATGCGGAATCCCAGCCGTTCATCCTGCTGGCAGAACAGCAGTTAGGCTGGCCAGCCCTGGATTTTCGCCAGCTGACGGCAATCCTTGCCATTACCCTGCTGTTATTCGGCGTTCTGCTCAGATTCGTGCTCGCACACCATCGCAGCGAACTGGAAAGACGCCAGGCTGAGAGCCGGTTTGCCTACCTTGCGACTCACGATGCCTTGACCGGACTGGCCAACCGCACGCTGTTCATGGATCGCCTCAGGCATGCCGTGGCCCGCGCGCACCGATGCGACACCCAGCTAGCCCTGCTGTTCCTGGATCTGGACAAATTCAAGCAAGTCAACGATACCTACGGTCATGGCGCTGGTGATCAGTTGCTGAAAATGGTGGCCGAGCGAATATGCGGCTGCGTACGCGAAGACGACACGGTCGCACGATTGAGCGGGGACGAATTCGTGGTCGTGCTGGAAAGCATC
>JAUYSN010000072.1 GCA_030696235.1 Sulfuricella sp.
CCAGTTCGATAACCCAAGTCGGAGCCATGGTTGTCAATGGAATGCGACACCAACCCTAACTCTTCACATACTACCTGCGCTTATCCAGGCACTTCCGTGCGGTATCACACATAAGGCCGGATAGGCTTGTTAGCCTTTCGAAAAACTATATTTCCAAAAGGCTTAAAATCTTTTTAAGCATAGCACAGCCAATTCCTGAGCTTGCCCCGGTAACAATCGCTACTTTCCCTTCTGTATGCATGACTGCATGATGCGCCCGGCATTTCAATAAAGTACCAGCAAGGCCGGTCGATTGTTGACAGGTGAAATATATAGACTATGCTGAAAATTAATAAAGGGTAACCATTGTGCAAAATGGTTTTGTGTACCATGTGCAGCTTATCTATCTACAAATCTACAGGAGGAATAACAATGAATTCACGTTTCATGCGCATGACCAGCCGCTTGCTGATCGCCAGCGTTTTGGGCCTTGGCCTGCCGCTCCAGTCGGCTTATGCCGGGCTGGTGGGAACGGACAAGGTGGCCGTATCCGCTCAGTCCCAATCCGAGCGCGAGCGTATTCGCACTTTCCTTGACCGTGAAGACGTGCGCAACGAATTGCAGACTCAGGGGGTCGACGTCAACACCGCCAAAGCGCGTGTGGATGCACTGACCGACGAAGAGGTGCAGAAGGTTGCGGGCAAGCTGGACAAGATGCCCGCCGGCGGTGAAATTATCGGGATTCTGTTCACCATTTTCATTGTCCTGCTGGTGACGGACATTCTGGGCTTTACCAAAGTGTTTCCGTTTACACGCTCGATCAAGTAACTCCAAACCATGTTGTTTCAAGTCTGCGCCCGCTTAATCGCGGGCGTTTTCTTTTTGATCTGGCTGGGCGGCTGCGCCACGACGCAGACGCAGGCGCTGCTCAAGACGAGCTCCAGGCAGCTGCCGCAGCAGGTGGAACTCAGCAAGGTGCCGTTCTATCCCCAGGAGACCCACCAGTGCGGCCCGGCATCGCTCGCCATGGCGCTTAATGCGGGTGGTGCCAAAGTGACCCCGCAGGACCTGACCCCGCAAGTGTACCTGCCGGGACTCGAGGGCAGCCTGCAAGTCGAGATGCTGGCCGCCACGCGGCGCAATGGCCTGTTGGCCTATGAGCTGGCGCCGAAGCTGGACGATTTGCTGGCGGAAGTGGCTGCCGGGTCGCCGGTGGTCGTGCTGCAAAACCTCGCACTGAGCTGGTATCCGGTGTGGCATTACGCGGTGGTGGTGGGTTACGACTTCAAGCGCGAGGAAATCATCCTGCGCTCCGGCCTGGAGCGGCGGCAGGTGCTGCCTTTAACGACTTTCGAGCATACCTGGGAGCGCGCCGGCTACTGGGCCATGCTTGGGCTGCCGCCGGGCGGGATGCCCCGCACCGCGACTGAAGCTGCCTACGTTGCCGCGGCAGTGGCTCTGGAAAAGGTCGCCCCGCCGAAAAGTGCCGAAGCCGCCTATGAAGCCGCGCTCAAACGCTGGCCGCGCAATCTTGCCGCCCGCATCGGCCTGGGCAATGCGGCCTACGCCCAAGGCGACTGGAAGCGCGCCGAAAAAGCTTACCTGCAGGCCACGCTGGATCATCCGAAGTCCGCCATTGCCTACAACAACCTTGCCCAAACGCTGGCCGAGCAAGAGCGTTATACCGAAGCGCTGGCTTTGGCAAATCAGGCCATCCTCCTGGGGGGTCCGGAGCAGGACGCCGCCAGGAATACCCTGGATCAGATCAGAAAGAAAATGCGGAAGTAAGCTCTAAGCTTCAGGACGGTTTGCGCTGGAACAGCCAATGTCGCTCCAATTTGTCTCCGGGCCGGTTGCCTTCCCAGATTTTGTTCCATTCCGGGCCGGGAGGCGCTTCCGGGTCCTTGGCGCGGCCCTGCACCAGCAGCAGATCACACTCTATCCCCTGGTGGGTTTCCGTGCGTCGGGTAAGGATGCCGGCGTAGTACTCCAGCAGGGCACGCTGCGGCTCGCCCAGTTTGCTGCTGGAAATGCATGCGTGGCGATCGGGCAAGGCTTGCTGCAGGGAAGCGATCATGGAACGGTAGCTCTTGCCGGCATCGAGCCAGGGCAGCCACACTGTCATCATGATCACCCACACCAGCGTGATGCCGGTAGCCGAGTTGAGCACGGCACGCGGGTTGCGGGGCAGGGATCTTGCCCAGAAAATGATGACCAGCCAGGCAAGGGTGGCCAATAGTGCAATGGCAAAGTGCAGCGGTTCGAACGTCGGGATGTAACCCGGTTGCAATCTTTGCAAGTGCTCTGCCCGGGCAGCAGGATGGCCCGAGATCATGGCGAACCAGAAGAACCA
>JAUYSN010000075.1 GCA_030696235.1 Sulfuricella sp.
AATCGATTCGCCGTGCAGTATTTGCCGCTCGATCAGCAGTGATAAACTTCAGCAGTGGCTACTGAGAAACAAGTCTCCCAAAAACGTCTCAAATTGGCGCATCCCAGAAACAAAAATGGCCTAGGGTTTAACCTAAGCCATAGTTTATTTGGTGGGCGGTGCGGGGTTCGAACCTGCGACCCCTGCCGTGTGAAGGCAGTGCTCTACCGCTGAGCTAACCGCCCAAAAAGAGGCGCAATTAGATCATATCGTCCGGAAAACGTCAATAAATGAGCCTATTCAGGGCAGGGTGAATTTGCCCTTGCCAAAAATCAAGGCAAAGACAACGGGTTAAGGTAGCAAGCTGGACAACGGCAACGGAACCCGGTATAAACACGGGATGGAGCCAATAAACCCAGCCTGCGAAGCGCTCCCGGAACTCCGGGTGCGTCCGGTCGAGCGTAGCGAAGAAGATCGCTATCAAGCGCAGATGGCGCGCCATCACTACCTTGGCGCGTTGCCGAAGATAGGCGAGACCATATGGTACGTCGCGACGTGGCGCGATCAATGGGTAGCGCAAATGAACCTGTCGGCGGCTGCCCTGAAGTGTGGCGTGCGTGATCGCTGGATCGGCTGGGACTTTCGCTCCCAGTATGGTCGGCTCAAGCTCATTGCCAACAACAGCCGATTCCTGATCCTGCCCGACTGGCACCGCCCGAATGTGGGCTCGCGCGTGCTGTCGCTCCTTGAGCGTCGCATAGCGGCCGATTGGCAGGCCCGCTTCGGCCATCCCTTGCTACTGCTGGAAACCTTTGTTGATCCCCGACGCTTCCATGGCGGTGTGTATCGCGCCGCCAACTGGATGGAACTGGGGCTGACCCAAGGCTACCGCCGTACCCAAGCCGGCTATAGCGCTACGGCGGAGGCGCCCAAGCGGGTGTTTGTTCGTCCCCTGCGCAAAGACTCGCGCACGCGCCTGACCCATCCCGACCACGCACGATTACAACTGACCGGAGCCCCCAAGATCATGCTCGATGCCGAACAAATGCGCTCGCTACCCCTGTGTTTCACGACCATCGCCGACCCGCGTCGCGCTCAGGGACGCCGCCATCGCCTGCCCGTCGTGCTGGGCATCGCGGCGGGCGCGATCCTATGCGGGATGCGCGGCTACAAAGCCATTTCCGACTGGGCCGACGCCCTGGGACAGAAAGCCCGGGAACGCTTTGGCTGCCGCCGCGAGAAGGGGGTTTATCTCGTTCCCAGCGAATTCGTCATCCGCGATTGCCTGGTGCGGATCGAAGCAGGGGCGCTCGATCAGGCCCTGGCGAACTGGAATCGCGCCTGGGGTGCTCGGGATACGGCGCTGGCGATGGATGGCAAGACGATGAAGAATGCCATCGACGCCGTAGGGGCGCAGACGCACATCATGAGCCTCGTCGGACATGACTCGGCGATCTGCCACGCCCAAAAAAAGTGGGCAGTTTGCCCGTAGCGGGCGGTGACGAGGAAAAACGCACCAACGAGATCGGCATGGCCATTCCTTTGCTCGCACAGTGCGACATCGCGGGCAAGGACATCACGGCGGATGCCCTGCTGACCCAGCGCACGCTGGCAAGTCATATCGTCGCACGACAGGCCCACTACCATTTCTCGGTGAAGGGCAATCAACCCACACTGGAACGCGATATTGCGTTGCTGTTCGAGAAGCGCGCCGCGGCGGACTTCGTCGAGGTTTCGCCGCCCGATCACGGGCGCATCGAAACGCGGCGCATCTGGTGCAGTGCGGCGCTCAACGCCTACCTCGACTTCCCTCACGTCGGCCAGGTGTTTCTGATCGAGCGGGAAACCACGATAAAGAAGACCGGCAAGTTTCGGCGCGATGTCGCGCTCGGCATCACGAGCCGTACCCCCGGGGAAGCTTCGCCGCAACAACTGCTCAACATCAATCGCGGCCACTGGATCATCGAGAGCGTCCATTACCTCATCGACTGGAACTACGATGAGGATCGCAGCCGCATTCGGACCGGCAATGGCCCGGAAAATATCTCACGTCTGCGTCGCTTCGCAATCGGCATCCTCAAGTCTTTCCAGAAGCCCTCTCAATCTATCGCCGAACTCATGCGCATGCTCTCGTTCAATACCCGGCGCGTCTTCGATTACTTGCGAATGACCAAAAATTCCGCTTCAGTACATCAGGGGACTTGAGAACAAATTTACCGTGCTATTCAGGGTGCAATTGAAAGTGTTGGTCAGCTACGTAGGGCGGATGAGCGTAGCGTTATCCGCCGAATGCGTAGCCCACCGAAACGATGTGCGGCCATCCCATACGGCGGAAGGCGCTACGCTTTTCCGCCCTACATGGGCGTGGGCTGCCTACCTGTATTCGGGGCGGCTTCCTTCCAGAAGCTTTCAGCAATGACCAACACTTTCAATTGCACCCGCCTATTCAATTTCTACGAAGTTTATCCGCGATTGTCGTAAAATAACCGCTTTTATCCCACTGTAAAAGAACATGGTCCGCACTCGCTTCGCCCCCAGCCCTACCGGCTACCTGCATATCGGCGGCGCCCGCACCGCCCTTTTTTCATGGGCCTACGCGCGCAAGCACAAAGGCACTTTCATCCTGCGCGTCGAAGACACCGACCTGGAACGCTCCACCGAGGAATCGGTGCAGGCCATTCTGGACAGCATGAACTGGCTCGGCCTCGACTACGACGAAGGCCCGTTCTACCAGATGCAGCGCATGGAGCGCTACAAGGCAGTGCTGCAGCAACTCCTGGACGAGGGTAAAGCCTATCATTGCTACGCCAGCAGGGAAGAGCTGGACAAGCTGCGCGAGGAGCAGCTGGCGGCCGGCCTGAAGCCGCGCTACGACCGCCGCTGGCGCGACTCCAAAGCGACTCCGCCCGCCGGCGTCCAGCCCGTGATTCGTTTCAAGAACCCGCTCGACGGTGCGGTAGTCATCGAC
>JAUYSN010000077.1 GCA_030696235.1 Sulfuricella sp.
GCCGAACACCTGGGTCATCGTGATTATCTACTTCGTCACCTGCCATTCGGCCCTGGTGCTGCTCGGCGTGCTCGGCCTGGCCAAGGCGATGGCGGGACAGAAATATGTCTATCCGCTGGTAGGCAGGCCTTGTGATTAACACTCAGCAAAAGCGATTATGGTTCCAGGCCGGATTCTTCATCCTATTCCTTTTTGCGCCGGTATTCGACCTGCTCCGCTTCGACCTCAACCTCAAGCACTTCTTCTTCCTCGGTATGAACTGGACGCTGGGGCTGGACGACCTCCTCGCGCAAAAAATCAGCGCCAGCGAGGCCGCTCTCAACCTCATTCTGCGCGGCGGCCTGCCGATCCTCGGCGTGATCGGCGCCGGCATCTGGATCGCGTGGAAATACGGCCGCCTCTACTGCGGCTGGCTGTGCCCGCATTTCTCGGTGGTGGAAACCATCAACAGCGTGCTGCGCCGCGCCATCGGCAAACAGAGCCTATGGGACAAACACGCCCTGCCGGAACGCAATGCCGACGGCAGCATCACCCAGGCCAACCCCCTGTACTGGCTGGTGGTGGCGCCGCTGGCGCTGGCCTTCGCCTTCACCTGGGCGGTGGCGCTGCTCACCTATCTGCTGCCGCCAGCCGAGATTTACGCCAACCTGTGGCACGGCGAACTGACCGGCAATCAAAGCCGCTTCATCGGCGTCGGCACGCTGCTGTTTTTCATCGAATTCATGTTCGCGCGCCACCTGTTCTGCCGCTACGCCTGCGCCGTTGGCCTGTTCCAGTCGCTGGCCTGGATGGGCAACCGCAAGGCGATGGTGATCGGCTTCGACCGTCAGCGCGCCGCAGCCTGTATCGACTGCAACGCCGCCTGCGATAACGTCTGCCCGATGCGCATCAAGCCCCGCTCGACCAAACGCCACATGTTCACCTGCACCCAGTGCGGACAATGCGCCAACGCCTGTTCCCAGGTACAGGCCGGCAACCCCAGGGGTACGCTGCTGAAATGGGTGGACTGGGAATGCGCGCTGGACAAGTCGGCGCGCGATTTCGGGCATCACGAGGACATTCCCGAAGATTGTTTTAGCGTCAATCCTTCAAGGCAACCGGAAAGAGTCACCCCCAACCACTTACCGCAAAGGACGCCAAGTATCGCAAAGGAAAGCTAATCAGCAATCCTTTGCGTACCCTTGCGTCCTTGGCGGTTGATAAGGTTTTGAAATGGAAGAAACAGTCGGCGCCCTCTGGCACAAGCTCATCACTCGCGCGGCGGAAAAGCGCTATCCGCAGGAAGCCGTGACGCTCGCAGGCATGAGCAAAACTGCCGGCATCTTCTTCCGCGCCCTCGGCGGCGACAGCGGCCTCAGCGTCAGTGCAACCGGTGCAACCGAACACGGTGCGCGCCGCAGTCTGCTGCAGCGCATTGCCGGCAGCGGCGAAAGAACCGAGCTGACCTGGCTCGACGAAAATACCCTGCGCCTGCCGTCGGTACTCGACATCCTGCCGCAGCGCAGCCTCAACCGCGATCTCTACCTGTGGCTGATTGCGCTGGCGGCAGTGGATAAACCTGACACACCATCCTGGGTGGTGCGCAGCCAGCAGGCCACATTGACGGTATTCGATCGCTTCCCCGGCATCCGCTCGCGCTATCATCGCCTGCTCGATGCCACGCTGGCACTGCGCCCCGACTCGGCCAGGCTGCCGGAAGACGAAGCGGCCATGGAACAGGCCATCCGCGCCGCGCTGGCCAACCCGGGCAGCGTGGACAGGCTGCCGCGCGCCAGCCGGCCGCCGCATCCGGTTCACCTGTGGCTGCACCCCAACCCGCCGCGAACATTGCCGGTTCAGGCCGGCAACGCTGCCCCCTCCGGCGAGCCGCAGCAGGAAGGTGACGGCAACAGCAAGAAAGCCAGCGACACCCAGCGCCGCCAAGCCGAACGAGTGGACATGCCGGACAACAAGAGCCCGTTCATGCTGTTCTTCCGCGCCGAGAGCATTTTCAGCTGGGCCGAGTACGTCAAGGCCAACCGCCCCACCGAGGATGACAGCGACCCCGGCGCCGACCCGGCCGCCGATGACCTCAACCACCTGAGCGTGGCACAGGACGGCAAAAGCGTCGCCTCGCGCCTCAGGTTCGACCTCGACCTGCCTTCCGCGGCACAAGACGACATGCCGCTTGGGCAGGGCATCCTGCTGCCGGAGTGGCACTACAAAAAGCAGATCCTGCAACCCAACCACTGCCGCCTGCAGCCGATGGTCGCACGCGCAGCGGCGCCCTGTTCACTGCCCCACCACCTCGCGGCCACCGCGCGCCGCATCCGCAGCCAGTTCGAGGCGCTGACCCCGGCGCGGGTATGGATCAGGGGCCAGTTCGACGGCACCGAGCCCGACCTCGATGCCTGCGTCCAGTTCACGGCCGACCGCCTCACCGGCCACGCCGCCGAGCGCGGCCTGTACCGCGCCCACCACTACCGCGACCGCGACCTGGCCTGTTTGATGCTGGCCGACCTATCGCTCTCCACCGATGCCTGGGTAAGCGATACCGCCCGCGTCATCGACGTCATCCGCGACAGCCTGTTCCTGTTCGCCGAAGCGCTCTCCGCCACCGGCGACCGTTTCAGCCTGTATGGCTTTTCCTCGCTCAAGCGCGACAACGTGCGCTTTCACGTCCTCAAGGAATTCGGCGAGAAATACAACGCCGGCGTGCGTGGCCGCATCGCCGCCATCAAGCCCGGCTACTACACGCGCATGGGTGCCGCCATCCGCCACGCCAGCCAGCTTCTGGCGAAACAGCAGGCGACGCAAAGGATTTTGTTCATCCTCACCGACGGCAAACCCAACGACCTCGACCAGTACGAAGGGCGCTATGGCATCGAAGACACCCGAGTCGCCCTGCTCGAAGCGCGCCAGATGGGACTGCGTCCGTTCTGCGTCACGATCGACGAAAAGGCCGGCAGCTACCTGCCGCACTTGTTCGGCATCGGCGGATATGTTGTAATCAGGAAACCATCCGAATTACCGAAACAGCTGCCGCTGCTGTATGCGCAGTTGACCCGCTGACAGTAGCATGTAGGACTGTTAGCGGAAAACCGAGCCCAGCCACAGAGTTCACAGAGCACACACAGAAAAACCCCGGCACTCTGTGTCCTCTGTGCTCTCTGTGGCAAAAGTTTTTTTGTTAACCGCTTTTAGGGCGCGCCATGCACCTGACCCGCTACACCGACTATTCCCTGCGAACGCTGATCTATCTTGCCATGAGACCGGAAAAGCTCGCCACCATCAGCGAAATCGCCACCTATCACGACATCTCGCGCAACCACTTGATGAAGGTGGTACACCAGCTCGGCGCAAACGGCTATATCGACACCCTGCGCGGCAAAGGCGGCGGCATCAAACTGGCGCGCCCGCCGGAGCAAATCGTGGTGGGCGACGTCGTGCGCAGCATGGAAGAAAACATGGACATCGTCGCCTGCTTCCAGCCCGACTTCAGCGCCTGCGTCCTGGCTCCCGGCTGCCGGCTGAAAACCGCCATGGACGAGGCCCTGCAAAGTTTTCTTGCGACGCTGGATCTGTACACCCTGGCCGATTTGATTGGCGAACAAGGAAATTAAAAACGAATTCCTGATAACACCATGTTTATCGGGATACTTGCCATGCGAACAAAACAGATTGCCAATAAATCAAGGTGGTTTGATTGGCGTTGCCAGCTTATACGGCGACTGGCTCCAGGTTGGATTTTATTTTTGTAAAACCGGTGGCTTGTTTACTTCAATAAACATTCATTCATCAAAGGTCGCGCCGCGAAGCAACGCGCCTGTTAATTTGGCACGTAGACGGCATCTGCCAAAGGTAACGCAATGAGCAATGTCCAAAACATCCCACGCACGTGTGCAGTGTGTGGAAAAAAAATCCCAGCACGGGAAGTAGTGTCAGGTGCGGCAGTCCGGGACGCCATCACGGAACAAATCCTTCGCGATCATCCGGAATGGTCTGCGGATGCGTTTATCTGCCGGTCCGATCTGGCACGATACAACACAGATTACGTGGAATCGCTACTCGAATCCGAGAAGGGGGAGCTCAGTTCCCTTGAAAAAGAAGTTCTGGAGAGCCTGCGGCAGCATGAACTTCTCGCCATGAACGTCGATGTCGAGTCAGAAAAAATGTGGACCCTGGGCGAGAGAATGGCCGACCGGCTAGCGGATTTTGCGGGCAGTTGGACTTTTCTGATTTGTTTTGGCGTGTTCATGGCAGCCTGGATAATCATGAACTCCTTGGTCCTCTACTGGCATCCGGTTGATCCGTTTCCATACATCCTGCTCAACTTGCTGCTCTCCTTTCTGGCGGCCATACAGGCACCAATCATCATGATGAGCCAGAACCGCCAGGAAGCGAGAGACCGATTGCGGGCACAGCACGATTACCAGGTGAACCTGAAGGCGGAACTTGAGATTCGGCATCTGAACGAAAAGCTCGACCATCTTCTGACCCACCAGTGGGAGCGTCTGGTTCAGATTCAGCAGGTACAGATTCAGATGCTCTCGCAATTGGAGAAGCGATGACGCTAACTTCTCGTGCGGATACGTCTAAACATAAAACAGCCAACAGTGCCCAAACTGAACTAAAGAAGGGTTCGCCAGAGTTCGCGGCCGAACCCCTTTGCTATCGTGGAGAACCCTTAAGTCATGACCGAGGATCGTTTGGTAGATATTGAAATCAAACTCTCCCATCAGGAAGATGCGGTCGAAGAGTTGAACAAGGTGGTCTGCCAGCAACAAAAAAAGATCGACCACCTGGAAGCAATTTGCGAAGCGCTGATCCGGCACGTCAAGGAATTATCAGACACTGCGGCAGAGCAGCGCACAACGAATGAAACCCCTCCTCACTACTAGCCCGGCTGCCCATCCGACCGTGGCCGCCAATACTTGGGCGCATATTTGACGAACCAGGGCGCAAAGCAGGCGAGCCAGATCGCAGCGGCAAGCAGGTAGAAGTGGCCTGCCGCCGCCCCAGCCAGCGGCAGGTCCCCGCCGATGCGAGCCAGCGCGGCGAGCTGGAATCCCCAGAACAGTACCCAGGTGGCGCTATCCGCCTCGAGTTCCGCACCGGAATGCCCCAGCGTGACGCGCGAGGCCATGCCCAGCACCATCGAGCCGAACAGGCCGATGGTCAGGGCATGCAGCGGCGCGAAGCCCAGCATGCCGACGCCGGCCAGCAGCGCAACGCTCTGTACGGCATAAAGCGCCAGCGCGACAGAGGCCCAGGCAAAGCCGACGTGCAGCACCGCCAGCAAACGCACCTCGAAGCTGCGGCGCAGTTGCCAGTGCCAGCTCAAATACATCGCCTGCGCCAGCAGGGGCAGGTCGAACAGCCACAGCCAGGCGTTCCAGCCCAGAATTTCCAGTATGCCGTGACCGTAGCTGCACACCAGCATCACACCGAGCGCGCTAGTGGGCCGGACGATTTTGTAGTTGTCCAGCACCCGGCTGGAAAAGAACGGGATCATGCGGTGGCAGACGGTGAAGAAGATCGGCAGCAGCAAAAACCACACGCCGGCCTTGAGGGAAAACAGGGCGAACAGGGCGTTACCGGTCACCAGCCAGAGCAGGTAGGCCAGCATGCCGAGCCAGCCCATGCCGAGGGCGACGCTGGTGATTCGAGGATGCAGCTTGTCGGGGTGGCGGGCGGTAAGCAGCACGTCGAGCAGCGCATAAAAAGCGAACCCCCAGCCGGCGAGCATCAGTACCAGCGCGACGATCAGCAGCCCTTTTCCGGCCAGCAGGCCGAGGTAGAACAGCAGCAGGCCGCACGCCAGCAGCAGGAAAGCCGGCACATAGCGGCGCGGCGGCACCTTGGCGCCGTTCATCCAGTTGGGATAGACGGTCATGAGGAAGCCGAAGATGAAAAAAGGGAAGAAGCCGTAGATCATCAGGAAGCCGTGCGCCCAGGCCGCCGGAATCGCCCAGATCGGCGGCAGCCAGGCGGAAGTATGGCGACCGATCAACTCGGTCAGCCACCAGGCGATAACAGCCAGCCCCTGTACCGCACCGGCCAGGAACATCATGCGATGGGGCGCGGCAGAAAATGCGCGCCAGACGGAATTAATTTGCGACATGTCAGCCTTGATTCAACCGTTAAGATGCCATTAATATACCATTTTACTCTGGTTTCACCCGGCTGGCCGCACTCGACTTCAAGCAAATTGCCCAGGAACTTTCCCATGATGGAATACATCTTCTTCAGCGACAGCATTTCCCGGCGCTTCGCCGAATTCGCCCAGGTGCTGGGCATCCCCTGTCAGGAAAGACGCGACAAGATGGGCCTGATCATCGCCGTGCCGGAGGATCTTGACGACCTCGTCGCAAACCGGCTGGAAACCTATTACGCCCACCTGCTCGACGAGCAGGCCGACATGGTGGAAGAAACCGAGCCCGACCTCAAGCACACCACCGCCATCAACATCACCCTGGCTGACGGCCGGCCCTGCGCGATCCGCATCGAGCCGGCGATGATGAACCGCCTGATGGGCTGCCTGAGCATCGACGAAATCCACCAGCTCGCCACCACCATCGCCCGCAGCGTGGAGAATCCGGACAACCGTCCGCTGTGCCAGACCTGAATGGCTATCCTGAATGGGTAGCTTGAAGCTTGGGACACGACATGCTAGCCTGATCAGTTTCGACAATCCTGAATTCCGTTTTTTTATCCGACAACCGCGTTAACGCCAGATGGTTCTTTCCGACCGCATACATACCTACGGGCAGCTCCTGCTGCGACGCCACGGCGAGCGCGTGCACAAGATCGCCCTCGACGTCGGTCTGACCTGTCCCAACCGCGACGGCAGCAAGGGCATCGGCGGCTGCACCTTCTGCAACAACGAGTCGTTCAGCCCCAACGGGCGCAAGCCGCCCACCCTGCAGGAGCAACTGAACTCGGGAAGGGCCGCCATCACCCGCTGCACCCGCGCCAAAAAGTTCATCGCCTACTTCCAGGCCTATACCAACACCTACGCCAAGATAGAACAGTTGCGCGCGATGTACGAAGAAGCCCTGGCGGAGCCTGACGTGATCGGGCTCTCCGTCGGCACCCGCCCCGACTGCGTGCCGCCGGAGGTGCTCGACCTGCTCGCCGGATACTGCGAGCGCGGTGTCGAAGTCGTGCTCGAGCTCGGCCTGCAATCCGCCTTCGATGAAACCCTGAACCGGGTAAACCGCGGCCACGGCCTGGCCGAATACCTCGCCACCGCGACCGCAGCCCGCCAGCGTGGGATTCCCGTCTGCGCCCACCTGATCGTCGGCCTGCCCGGCGAAACCGAGGAACACTACCGCGCCAGCCTGGATACCGTGATCGAGCACGGCGTGGACGGACTCAAGCTGCATCCGCTGCATGTCGTCAAGCATACCGTACTTGCCCAGGAATGGCGGCGCGGCGAATACCAGCCGCTCAGCCAGGAGGATTACACCCGCATCGTCGCCGATCTGATTGAACTCACGCCGGAGGACATTGTCTTTCACCGTGTCACCGGCACCGCATCCAGGGACATCCTGCTTGCCCCGGACTGGTGTTCGAAGAAATGGGATGTGCTGAACAAGATCGAGCAGGAACTGAGAAGGCGGGGTACCCGCCAGGGAACATTTGCCCGCCCCGCAACAGAGGAAAAACTTAGATATGTCGCCTAAAGCATCTCTCGAACTGGTCTGCCCCGCAGGCAACCTGCCCGCCCTGAAGATCGCCGTCGACAACGGCGCCGACTGCGTCTACATGGGCTTCAAGGACAACACCAATGCGCGCGCCTTCGCCGGGCTGAACTTCGACCAGGCCAGCGCGCGCGAAGGCGTGCGCTACGCCCACGCCAAGGGTGCCAAGGTGCTGCTCGCGCTCAACACCTTCCCCCAGTCCGACAAGTGGGAGCGCTGGCAGGCGGCGGTGGACAACGCCGTGGAACTCGGCATCGACGCCGTCATCCTGGCCGACCCCGGCCTGATGCGCTACGCGGCCAGGAACTACCCGAACCTGCGCCTGCACCTGTCGGTGCAGGGTTCCGCCACCAACTACGAGGCGATCAACTTCTACCACGAACACTTCGGCATCCAGCGCGCGGTCATCCCGCGCGTGCTGTCGCTGGCCCAGGTCGAGCAGGTGGTGAAGAACACCCCGGTGGAAATCGAGCTATTCGGCTTCGGCGGCCTGTGCGTCATGGTCGAGGGGCGCTGCGCGCTGTCTTCCTACGCCACCGGCGAATCGCCCAACACCTGTGGCGTCTGCTCGCCGGCCAAGGCGGTGCGCTGGGAACAGACCCCCACCGGCCTGGAATCGCGCCTCAACGGCATCCTGCTCGACCGCTACGGCAAGGACGAGAACGCCGGCTACCCGACCCTGTGCAAGGGCCGCTTCGAGGTCAACAACGAAACCTATTACGCCATCGAGGAGCCGACCAGCCTCAACACCCTGGAGATGCTGCCGCAGATGATCGAGATGGGCATCGCCGCAATCAAGATCGAAGGCCGCCAGCGCAGCCCCGCCTACGTCGAGCAGGTCACCAAGGTATGGCGCTCCGCCATCGACGCCGCCAAACGCGCGCCGCAAAGCTACGCCGTCAACCCGGCGTGGATGGCGCAGCTGAACAAAGTCGCCGAGGGCCAGCAGAACACCTTGGGCGCGTATCACCGGCCGTGGAAATAAACAGCAATTTACCGCAAAGGACGCAAAGGTACGCGAAGGAATTCAACTTCATAAAAGGCTTTCCCTTGCGTTACCTTGCGTCCTTTGCGGTGAAAAAAGTTTTTTAAAGAGAACTCGATATGAAATTGGCTCTAGGCCCCATCCTCTACTACTGGGAACGCGAAACGACCTTCAATTTCTACGACGAAATCGCCGCCTCGCCGGTGGACATCGTCTACCTCGGCGAGACCGTCTGCTCGCGCCGCCACGCCCTGCGCACCGAAGACTGGCTTGAAGTCGCGGACAAGCTCGCCGCCGCTGGCAAGGAAGTCGTGCTCTCCAGCCAGGCGCTGATCGAGTCGGAATCCGACCTGAAGACCCTGCGCCGCATCGTTGGCAACGGCAAGTTCATGGTGGAAGCCAACGACATGGGCGCGGTGCACCTGCTTGCTGCAGCGAAAATTCCGTTCGTCGCCGGACCCCACATCAACACCTACAACCCGCAGACGCTGGCCCTGCTGGCCGAACTCGGGGCGAAGCGCTGGGTCATGCCGGTGGAAATGTCGCGCGAAGCGCTAGCCCACATGCAGGCAGCCCGTCCCGCCGGCATGGAGACCGAGGTGTTTTCCTACGGCCGCCTGCCGCTGGCCTTCTCGGCGCGCTGCTTCACCGCCCGCCACCACAACCTGCCCAAGGACGACTGCCAGTTCCGCTGCATGGACTACGCCAACGGCCTCACCCTGAACACCCGCGAAGGCCAGCCCTTCCTTGCGCTGAACGGCACCCAGACCCAGTCCGCCAGCGTCTACAACCTGCTCGGCGAAATCCCCTCCATGCGCGACACCGGCGTCGACGTCGTGCGCGTCAGCCCGCAGGCGTTTTTCACCGCCAAAATCCTCAAGCTGTTCCGCGAAGTCATGGACAAGCGCCTCCCCGCCCAGACGGCGATGCAGCAGATGGCCAGGCTGATGCCCGACCAGGCCTGTGACGGCTACTGGCACGGCCGGCCTGGTATCGAACAGAGCTATCTCGCCTCCGCCGAGGATGCCGCTTAGCAACGGGTAGCCCGGATGAAACAACGTGGAATCCGGGGCATCGAGGATTCCCGGAATCCGCTGCGCTTCTTCCGGGCTACGCCGGCTTCGGCCGAGGATGCGGCCTGATTCATCGACCGGGCCCCTGCCATATTCATCCGCCAGCTGAAAAGATAGGGAAAACCCCTATATACGCCGGGACTCGGTTTGCCCTATCCTGCATTAGGCATTTTCAGGAAATACAGAATTAAATCGACCCCATTTTTGGCCGGTATTGTGCGTTAATGCAAGACCCCGATGGTACAAGCTTGCCAGACAGGTGTTGCACTGGGTGATTGAATCCGCAGTTAAGGGCTAAATGCATATTACCTGGAATTATTCCCTGGTATTTTTATCCATCCTGGTGGCCGTAATCGGGTCGTTCACCGCGCTTACCCATGCGCAACGCATGCGTGAGAGCAGTGGTCGTGCGGCAACACTCTGGATGGTCGCGGGTGGTATTACTTTGGGCTTGGCAGCCTGGTCCATGCACTTTATCGGCATGTTGGCGTTTCATCTGCCCATCCCCCTTGCTTATGACCTGAAACTGACCCTCCTTTCCATCCTGCCCGTCATTTTCGCAACCCTATTGGGTTTCAGGGTGCTGCGCGAAATCAACATCAGCACCAGGCGCATATTGGTCAGCGGACTGTTGATGGGTGCGGGTATCAGCGCGATGCACTACACTGGCATGGCAGCACTCAAGATGTCGCCGGCCATCAGCTATGACCCGTTGATTTTTGCCTTGTCCGTTGTCATTTCAGCCATTGCTTCATGGGGCGCATTACTGATGATGTATCAGGGTGAGCGCATCAAGTTGCCACCGTTGCTGCGTTTTGTGTTGGGTGCAGTGATCATGGGTTTGGCGATTTCCGGTATGCACTACACTGCCCTGCTGGGAACATACATTCAGCCCGGCAGTATATGCCTTGCCAACGATTTGCGCATCGAGCCGAATATTCTTGCCCTGCTGGTGTCGCTGACTTCGCTGTTCTGGTTTGGCGGCGGCATTCTCGCCACTTTGTTCGATCGACGCATGGTGCGACAAAACTCGCTGGCCCTGGAGCAGCTGCAAGCCGCACATGCAGCGTTGGAGCAACGTGCACGGCAAATGGCTGCTGAAATGACACGGGAGCTGCGAGAAAGTCAGGGCCTGCTCTACCTCATTCTGGATACGGTACCCCAGGCGATATTCTGGAAGGACAACAACAGCGTGTACCTCGGATGCAACAGGGTTTTCGCCAAGGACGCGGGTTTGGCGCATCCGAACGATATCATCGGCAAAACCGATTTTGATTTGCCCTGGACGCGTGAAGAATCCGAAGCCTATCGAGCCGATGATCGCGAGGTGATGAGCAACAACGCTGCCAAGATGCACATCATCGAACAACAACACAACGCCGATGGAGCGCATATCTGGCTGGACACCAGCAAAGTGCCGCTGGCTGATGGCGAGATATTTGGTGTGTTGGGCATTTATGAAAACATCACGGAGCGCAAGCGCCTCGAAGAGGCGATGCGTATTGCCGCTATTACCTTCGAAACCCAGGAAGCCATCCTGATTACTGATTCTGACGCAAAAATTCTGCGCGTCAATCAGGCTTTTCAGGACATTACCGGCTACAGCGCAGAAGAAGTAGTTGGGCAAAATCCGCGCATCCTCCAGTCCGGCCGGCACAATGCGGCTTTCTACCAGGCCATGTGGTCAGCACTACACGATACCGGCAAGTGGTCTGGCGAGGTTTGGGATAGACGCAAGAATGGCGAAATCTATCCTAAGTTCATGACCATTACGGCGGTTTACGATGGCAACCAACAAGTGTCCCATTATGTGGCCGTGTTTGCCGACATTACTCGGCGCAAGTGGTCGGAACAGGAAATCTATCAGCTGGCCTTTTATGATCCGCTCACACACCTACCCAATCGCCGCTTATTAATGGATCGTTTGCGGCAGGCGATGGCGGTCAACATGCGCAGCGGTCAGCATGGTGCATTACTGTTTCTGGATTTGGATCACTTCAAGATGATCAATGATACGCAAGGTCATGCCGTGGGCGACCAGCTGCTGATCGAGGTGGCGCGCCGGTTGCTGACCTGTGTGCGCGAGGGTGACAGCGTGGCACGGCTGGGTGGCGATGAATTTGTGGTGGTGCTCGAAGAGCTGAGCAGCCAACTGGATGAGGCGGCCACACAAGCGGAACTGGTCGCGGAAAAGATACGCAACGAGCTGAACCAGCCTTATGCGCTGAAAGACTATGAGTACCACACCACGTCCAGCATCGGCATCAGCCTGTTCCGTGGCCATCTGGAGAGTATGGATGATGTGTTCAAGCATGCCGATGTCGCCATGTACCAAGCCAAGGCGGCAGGGCGCAACACCATCCGCTTTTTTGACCCGCAGATGCAAACGGCATTGGAAATGCGTGCGGAGCTGGAAGCGGATTTGCGTCATGCACTCGAGAAGCAACAATTTCGCTTGTACTATCAAATCCAGGTAGACAGCCTGCACCGTCCGTTGGGCGCGGAAGTGCTGTTGCGTTGGGAACATTCTGAACGCGGCTTTGTTTTCCCCGATCAATTCATTCCGCTGGCCGAGGAAACCGGACTGATCGTGCCGATAGGTTTGTGGGTACTGGAAACCGCCTGCACGCAGCTCAAAGCATGGCAACACGACGCGCAGACCCGCGACCTGACGCTGGCGGTGAACGTTAGTGCCAAGCAATTCCATCAAGCCGACTTCGTTGCCCAAATCCAGCGCGTGCTGCTGGAAAGCGGTGCGAAGCCTGCGCAGCTCAAACTGGAACTGACCGAAAGCACCGTGCTGGAAAACATCGAAGATACCATCAGCAAGATGCGTGAAATAATAAAGCTTGGCGTGAATTTCTCGATGGACGACTTCGGCACGGGTTATTCCTCGCTGTCCTACCTGAAACGCTTGCCGCTGGATCAAATCAAGATCGACCGATCCTTCGTGCGCGACATTGCCAGCGACCCCAACGATGCCGCCATCGTGCACGCCATCATTGCAATGTCACAGGCTTTAGGGCTGAACGTCATTGCCGAAGGGGTGGAAACCGAAGCGCAGCGCGAATTCCTTGATAATCACGGCTGTCATGCCTTTCAGGGATATTTGTTCGGCAAGCCGGTCCCGCTGGAGCAGTTTGAATCGTTGCTGAATTGAAGCTGACTCCTGTTCGATTGTGTTATGGCTGGACGTATTCCAAATGACTGCTTTGGGTTACCCTGATCAATTGCCTTGCCTTAAACCTTCCATCTTGAACCAGCCCTCCAGCACCATTGCTTGCCACGACAGCCGCCTGAACAGCGCGAGCTGGAATGCCGGCTTCGACCAGAGCTGGCTCACCCTGCATGCGCAGGGCGAACGGCCTGATCTGCTGCGCTTTTACCGCAGCCTGCCGGCGGCGAGCATCGGCCGCCACCAGTCGCTGGCGTGCGAGATCCGGCTGGACTACTGCTGCGCGCGCGGCATCGAGATGGTGCGCCGCACCAGCGGCGGCGGGGCGCTCTACCTCGACGAGAACCAGCTGGGGCTGAGTTTGATCATCCTCCGTCCAGCAGAGTGGGGAGGCCTGCAGGACATCCTCGCCCGCTTCTGTGCGGCGCTCGCCGATGGCCTTACCCGGCTCGGCATCCAGACACGCTTCAAGACCCCTAACGACCTCGAGATAGACGGCCGCAAGCTGGCTTCCGCCTTCGTCGCCACGGCGGGCGATTCGCTGCTGTTGCAGGCGATGCTACTGATAGACGCAGACATCAAAACCATGCTGGAAGCGCTGCGCGTGCCGACCGAGAAACTGACGGTGACCGGGCTGGAAAGCGCGCGCCAGCGGCTGGTTACGCTCAGGGAACTGCTCAGCGAAGTACCAGATGATGCGGTGCTGCAGCAGGCTCTGCGGTTTGGGATCGCGGATGCGTTGGGGGTGGGGCATGTGGAATTTACCGCTTCAACCCCCATCCCAACCTTCCCCCTGGGAGGGGGAAGGAGCCGCACATTGTTGCTACCAGCCAACGAGAGCGACGATACGAACAGAAAAACCGAGTGGAGCGCGGTGGCTGACGTCGCGCTCGAAGCTCTGCACAAGACTACGGGCGGAGTACTGCGCGTGCGGTTGTGGCCGGATGCGGGGCAGCAACGCATCGAACGCATCTGCTTTGCCGGTGATGTGCACCTGCACCCAGCCGATGCGCTGGAACGCCTGGAGCGCACGCTGGCCGGCCTACCGCTGGTGGAGGCAGAAGCGACAGCCCACGCCTTCTTTGCCGACTTCCCTTGCGACCTGCTCGGCTTTGCGCCGGAGGACCTGATCCGGGTGCTGCGGCTGACACTGGCAAAACTCGACCAGCAGCGGGAGTTCGACCTGAGCCCGGCCCAAGCCAACGGGCTGATGGTACTGGGCAGCGAAACCGCGCATGACACTCCGGCCGTTCTCGCCCAGGCTTCGGTGATGCTGCTGCCCTACTGCGCCAAGCCCGCCTGGTGCAAGTGGCGCCACCAGGACGACTGCGTCGAATGCGGCAAATGCGAAGTGGGCGACGCCTACCGCCTGGCGCGCGAGCGCAACATGCAGGTGACCACCATCACCAACTATGAACACCTCACCGCCACGCTCGGCCAGATGAAGAGCGATGGCGTGACGGCCTATGTCGGCGCCTGCTGCAGCCAGTTCTTCATCAAGCGCCACCACGCCTTCCGCGAGGCAGGCATGGCGGCTGTTTTGATGGATATCAGCGGCGCCAACTGCTACGAGCTGAAGCAGGAAGAAACGGCCTACGCCGGCCAGTTCCAGGCGGAGGCCAAGCTTGATGCCGACATGCTGGCGAAGGTGATGCAGCGCGTGCCGGCCCGGCCCGACGAGCAGCCGCAGGGCGAGGCCGCCGCCCCCGTCACCGGCAGCAGGGTGCGCCGGGTGATTCCCCTGATTCCTTTGAACGAAACCAGAAAGCGCGCATGAAACGCATCGACAAGACCCTTCTCGCCACTCTTTCCTCCCAGGCAGCCGCCTCGCCGCGCAAGCGGGCGCACCACAACCTGCACCCCCAGCTCGACGACAAGGTCCAGCGCCTGTGCATCGCCATGGAGCCCGGCACCTACGTCAGGCCGCACCGCCACATGCAGCCGGAAACCTGGGAAATCCTGCTGATATTGAGCGGTGCCGTGGCGCTGCTGATTTTCGACGAAAGCGGAAGGGTGCTGGAGCGGATCGAACTGGCGGCAGGAGGAGAAGTCACCGCAGTAGAAATCCCGGCCAACACCTGGCATGCGGTTGCATCCATGGAAGCCGGCACGGTGGTGTTCGAGGTGAAGCAGGGACCTTATGCGCCGATCACCGAGGCCAATTACGCTCCCGGGTCGCCGGCCGATGGCGCGGCAGCGCAACGGCTGGAATCCTGGTACCGCACCGCCCGGGCGGGCGACAGCGCCCCAGTGTAACCACGCCTTGACATGCCGGCGTCAAATATCCATACGTGAAAAACATACGCACAATCAAGCCGCCATCGACGTCTGGCGCGACATATCTCCCACGCCCGCCAGCAAGCCTGCCACGGAAATGTCTTCGTCGAGCTCATCCCAATGCAATCCCTTCAAACTTATTTCCACATGCTGGCGCTGTTCTGGCGTGGCATGTAGAAGACGCGGGAACCATGCCAGCGGTACAGCGATGACACGTCCGTCCGACAGATCGACCCACATGCTGTAGTCGTCAAAGCGTACGGATTTAGCTGAAGTGCTCATTCCAGCTCCTTTCGATCAATTCAACGTTTTGCTCCACCACCTCAGCCAACTCACGCAGGGTGCGTGAGTCAAAACCATCACTATCCGCCACTCTGACCATTGGCGTTAGCCAAAACTTGGCTTCACCGCCATCGCCACGCACATGTATATGCAAAGGCTCGCGTGGGCTACCTTCATTCGAGTAGAAGAAAAAACGGAGACCTTTGTAACGGAATACGACTGGCATGGTTTGACTATAGCGGAAGTAGGCATGCTATACCATAGCTCATCACGGCTTAGACGCACTACACGACGCTAATCCGCGCCAAGCGGGCAGCCTCTTCAGCCCGTGCATCATCAATTTCCCGCATCACCCCAACCAGATCAGCCGGCTTTACGCTGCGCTCGAAGCGGCCGGTCAGCTTGACCTCGGCATGCAGCTCTCCGCTCTCGTAGAGCGACCAGATTTCCTTGCCATAGTCGGTAGCCCGAAGGTCCGCAGCAAACTGGCCAAAGTAGTTCGCCAGGTTGGTCACGTCCCGATCCAGCATGCTGCTGGCGTGGTTGTTGCCCGCAGCGTCAACCGCTTGCGGCAGGTCGATGATGACCGGCCCGTCGCTGCCGACGAGGATGTTGTATTCGGACAGGTCCCCATGGACGACACCGGCGCAAAGCATGCGCACCACCTGCTGGATTAATGCGTGGTGGTACTCTCTGGCGCGCTCTTCGGTCAGCACCAGATCGTTGAGCCGGGGGGCTGCATTGCCGTTGTCGTCGGTCACCAGCTCCATGAGCAGCACGCCCTCATGGAAGTTATAAGGCTTGGGCACGCGCACGCCGGCGGCGGCGAGGCGGTACAAGGCATCCACCTCGGCGCTCTGCCATGCCTCTTCCTGGGCTTTGCGCCCATACTTGGAGCCCTTCTCCATGGCGCGGGCCTGCCGGCTGTTTTTCACCTTGCGGCCTTCGGTGTAATCCACGCTCTGGCGAAAGCTGCGTTTGTTGGCCTCTTTGTACACCTTCGCGCAGCGCACCTCTTCCCCGCAGCGGACCACGAAGACCATCGCCTCCTTGCCGCTCATGAGTTGGCGGATGACCTCATCGACCAGGCCATCTTCGACCAGCGGCTCCATTCTTTTCGGAATTTTCATCTTTGCTATCAGCCTCTGTGACGGATTGTCAGGCCCTTTAAAAAATTGCGGAGGAGCTGGTCGCCGCATGCCCGGTAGTTTTTATGCCCTTTCACCCGGAACAGCGCGCTCAGTTCAGGCTTGGATACACTGAACCCCGCCAGTTCCAGGACTTTATGCATGTCCTCTTCCTTCAGCTCAAAGGCAACCCGCAGTTTTTTTAGTATGGTGTTGTTGGTCAGGCGCTCCGGTTTTTTATCCGGGTCCGGCCTGGACTCCATCTTGCCTCTTTTATGAATGATCAACCCGTCCAGAAACGACACCATGACCTCGTCGTCGCACTCGACAAAACCTTCTTCATCCTCTTTCTTCAGGAAGTTCGCGAGGTCGGATTGTGCGATGTCACGCCCGGCCAGTTTAATGATCTCCACGACTTTTGCGTCGCCAAGATCCAGCGCATATCGAATGCTGCGTAAAACATCATTATTGATCACTGTTCACTCCGATCCCATTCTTCCAAAACACCGCCCTCCAGATAATGTCTGGAGTAATTTAGGGGCTACCCAATACTAAGTAATTGATTATACACTTTGTTTTATTCTGCGGCAAGCGCCGATAGCGCCATCCATGCAAATCAGGGAGGGACGTTGGCCTCAAGCCTATAAACCGGATAAAATGATCCTGAACTGGTCTACTAAAGGAACAACCCCATGAACCTGCCCGCTTTCAAATTTCCCAAGCCGCTGAGTGCAGCACTATCGCTGTTGCCAGCCTACCCACATTCGCTGCTCTTCAGCCAGGCGCTGAACCTGGCACTGGGCCGCATCATCCAGCCCGACTTGCTGGAACCTCTGCATGGCAAGCTGATCAGCATCCGCGTGACCGATGTCGGCGTCAGCTTTTTCTTCTCCATCAACTCTACCGGCTTTGTCGCCTGCAAGGCGGGCAAGACGCCCGATCTGACCATCAGCGCCAGCGCTTACGATTTCATCATGCTCGGCACACGCAAGGAAGATCCGGACACCCTGTTTTTCAGCCGTCGCCTGGTGGTGGAGGGCGATACCGAACTCGGGCTGATCGCCAAGAACACGCTCGACGCGGTGGAACTGCCAAAACTGGAACTATCCCAGCTCATGCCCGGCCCGGTATTGGAAAAAGCCGCGTCCCGCCTGCTTGCCGCCGGGCGTTAAATTTTTTAATTAATTCGAGAAAAAAACGTTTCATCTCCTCTTGACATAACACCACATATTGCGTAACTTTGAGTTGCAATCACAATATGTTGTGGTTTATGACTTTTGTCAACTCAGTAACCGTGGCTTCGCCCCAGAACTCTAGACAAAGTCTGCCACTCAAAACAAACAGGTCAGGAGGAAACCATGGAAGAACAACAGCCGGTTAACAGCAGCATTACGCTCTTATCTCTCCCCAAAGGCGTCCTCAAGCGCGACGGCACATTAGCCCCGTTCGACCCGGAAAAAATCCGTTCCGCCATCCAGCGGGCCGGCGCCGCTACCGGCGATTTCGATGCCAACGAAGCATTCCTGCTCACCGCCCAGGTGGTCAAGGTTCTGATCCACAAATTCCGCGCCGAACCACCGCACATCGAGAAAGTCCAAGATGCCGTCGAGCAGGTGCTGATCACCGCCAACCACCTCAAGACCGCCCGCGCCTACATCGTCTACCGCGAACAGCACACCAAGCTGCGCCAAGACCGCAAGACGGTGGTGGATGTGGAAAGCTCGATCAACGAATACCTCGACCAGATGGACTGGCGCGTCAACGCCAACGCCAACCAGGGCTACAGCCTGGGTGGCCTGATCCTCAACGTGTCCGGCAAGGTGGTGGCGAATTACTGGCTCAACCATGTCTACCCGCCGGAAGTCGGCGTGGCGCACCGCGAAGGCGACATCCACGTGCACGACCTGGACATGCTGGCGGGCTACTGCGCCGGCTGGTCGCTGCGCACCCTGCTCCACGAGGGTCTCAACGGCGTTCCCGGCAAGGTTGAGGCCGGCCCTCCCAAGCACATGTCTTCCGCCGTCGGCCAGATCGTCAACTTTCTCGGCACCCTGCAGAACGAATGGGCCGGCGCGCAGGCGTTCTCCTCCTTCGACACCTACATGGCGCCCTTCATCCGCAATGACAATCTGCCTTATTCCTGCGTCAAGCAGTACATCCAGGAGCTGATCTACAACCTCAACGTGCCGTCGCGCTGGGGCACCCAGACGCCATTCACCAACCTGACCTTCGACTGGGTCTGCCCGGAAGACCTGCGCGAGCAGATACCTATCGTCGGCGGCAAGGAAATGCCGTTCAGCTATGGCGATCTTCAGGTCGAGATGGACATGATCAACCGCGCCTACATCGAGGTGATGACCACCGGCGACGCCAAGGGGCGAGTGTTCACCTTCCCCATCCCGACCTACAACATGACGCCGGACTTCCCATGGGAAAGCGAAAACGCCACCCTGCTGTTCGAGATGACGGCCAAATACGGCCTGCCCTACTTCCAGAATTTCATCAATTCCGAGCTCAAACCCAACATGGTGCGCTCGATGTGTTGTCGCCTGCAGCTCGACCTGCGCGAACTCCTGAAGCGCGGCAACGGCCTGTTCGGCAGCGCCGAGCAGACCGGTTCGGTAGGCGTGGTCACCATCAACTGCGCCCGCCTGGGCTACCTCTACCAGAACAACGAGGAGGCCCTGCTCAGCCGCCTCGACGAGCTGATGGAAATCGGCAAGAACAGTCTGGAGATCAAGCGCAAGGTGATCCAGCGCCACATGGACGCGGGGCTGTTCCCCTACACCAAGCGCTACCTCGGCACGCTGCGCAACCACTTCTCCACCCTGGGAGTCAACGGCATCAACGAAATGATCCGCAACTTCACCCACGACGAGCACGACATCACGACCGAATGGGGCCACGCTTTCGCGGTGCGCCTGCTCGATCACGTGCGCGCCAGGATGCTCGCCTTCCAGGAAGAAACCGGCCACATGTACAACCTGGAAGCGACGCCGGCGGAGGGCACCACTTATCGCTTCGCCAGGGAGGACCGCAAGCGCTTCGCCGACATCATCCAGGCCGGCACCAAGGACATGCCCTACTACACCAACTCCTCGCAACTGCCGGTCGGTTTCACCGACGATCCTTTCGAGGCGCTGGAACGGCAAGAGGTGCTGCAGAAAAAATACACCGGCGGCACCGTGCTGCACCTCTACATGACCGAACGCATCACCAGCGCGGAAGCCTGCAAGACCCTGGTGCGCCGTGCCCTGGAACAGTTTGGCCAGCCCTATATCACGATTACGCCGACGTTTTCGATTTGCCCCCAGCACGGTTATCTTAATGGCGAACACAAGTTCTGCCCGAAATGCGACCAGGAACGCCTGGCCGAAAAACGCAACAAAAAGTTGGCAGCAGCCTGACCACCCCCTATAACATCATTAAAGGAGAATGCCATGACCGATCTGTCCAACCAGACCAACCTCAATAGCGACGAAATTATTCTGACCGACGAGGAGCGCCAACCCTGCGAAGTGTGGACCCGCGTGATGGGTTACCATCGACCGGTGGCCTCGTTCAACATCGGCAAAAAGGGGGAGCACTACGAGCGCAAGTACTTCCAGGAATGCCGCACCAAGCTGGCGGCCTAGTTTCGACATGCCCGGAAAGTGCGAGCGCGCTCAACCGCTCTTGCATTTTTCGTTGCTCTTAGCTCATCTTGTCTAACCTCGCCACAAGTGCCACTCCGACTTTCTATCCGCTGGAAACCACCAGCGAATGAAAGATCGTATGCAAATCGGCGGACTTACCCCGCTGACCAGCACTGATTACCCCGGCTGCCTGGCAGCGGTGATATTTTGCCAGGGCTGCCCCTGGCGCTGCGGCTATTGCCACAATCCCCATCTGATTCCCCGCGATAACGGCCAACTCGATTGGTCGGCAGTAATGGATTTCCTGCGCCGTCGCAAAGGTCTGCTGGACGCGGTGGTTTTCAGCGGCGGCGAGCCCACTCTGCAGGACGACCTCCATTCCGCCATCAGCGAAGTCCACGATCTCGGCTTCAAGATCGGGCTGCATACCGGCGGCACCTATCCATCCCGCCTGAAGGAACTGCTGCCCATGCTGGACTGGGTCGGCATGGACATCAAGGCCACCCTCGATGATTACGCCAAGGTCACCGCCACTCCAGGCAGCGGCATGAAGGCTTGGGAAAGCGCAGAGATGCTGCTGGAAAGCGACATTCCCCACGAATTCCGCACTACCGTGCACCCGCTGTATCACACGCCGGATTCGCTGCTGCGGCTGGCAAAAGAATTGAGCACGCTGGGTGCGCGGCACTATGTGCTGCAGGAGTTCCGTCCCCAGGGATGCGCCGACGAAGCGGTCAGTACTTACTCCGCTCAGGAACTTCTGGACGATGCGCTATGCAGCCGCATCGGCGAGATGTTCGAAACCTTCTCCGTGCGACGCACATAAAAAAAGCCCCGCTTTCGCAGGGCTTTTTCTTGCAACACACCGGCTGTATCAGGTGGACATATCGGCAAGGATATTCTTCAGCCAGCTTTCAGCGTAGACCGCCTCCAGCTCGGAGAGATCCGGCGAGACGCCGCCGGCGTTGGGAACGGCAATGATCTTGCCGTCCGCCACCTTGTACACCCCCGCCACGCTGACCGCTTCCTTGTTGGTAAGGAAGCTGTAGCAGACGTTGAGGCCGGACAGTTCCGTGGTATCGCGTCCATTCATCAGCGCCACGATGTTGATGGCGCAGACCTTGGCTTCGGCGTTGGCCGAATAACCGGACTTGGGCATGGCTCCCGCTATCGAAGCGTCGCCGATCACATGGATATTCTTGTGGATCGTGGACTCGAAGGTGGTGACGTTAACCGGGCACCATTTCTTGTCTTCCCCCACCAGACCCGCACTGACCGCGATGCCGCCGGCGCGCTGCGGCGGAATCAGGTTGATCACATCGCCCTTGATATCCTCGACGCCATCAACCAGCACGGCCATGTTCTTGGTATCCACCGCCGTGACCTTCTTGGCCGCCCGATAGTCGATGATGCCCTCGTAGTGCTTCTTCCAGCCCTTCAGGAATAGCCCCTTCTTGGAGACGATATCCGGATTGGCGTCGAGGAGAATAATCTTCGACTTGGGTTTGTGCTGCTTCAGGTAGTAGGCGATCATACTGGTCCGCTCGTAGGGGCCAGGCGGGCAGCGGAAAGGCGCCAGGGGCATGGACAGCACGACAGTGCCGCCGTCCTTCATCTGCTCCAACTGCTTGCGCAGAAGCAGGGTCTGGGGACCGGCTTTCCAGGCGTGAGGCATGATCTCCGGCGTGGAAGCGTTGTAGCCTTCCAGCTCCTCGGTGCGGAAATCGATACCGGGGGAGACCACCAGGCGGTCGTATGAGATCCTGCCCTTGCTGGTGGCAACCATCTTGCCCGCTGCGTCGATGGCGGTCACCTCGGCCTGTACCACCTTGACGCCGTGGTTGGCCGCCAGCTTGTCGTACTTGATGGTCAACGGCGACAGATCCTTGAGGACGCCGCCGATATAGAGGTTGCTGAACGGGCAAGAAATGAAATGATCGTTGCGCTCGATCATCACCACCTCGATGGAGGGATCACCCATGCGGATATACTTGGCAGCAATGGTGCCGCCATAGCCTCCGCCGATCACCACAACGCGACGGCCGGTTTTCGGCATGATTTCCGGCATGGCCGATACCATCGGCGCGCCGGCGCATCCCGCCAGAGCGACAGCAGATGCGCTGCCCAGCAATTTGATAAAACTTCTACGGTCCAGAGTCATAATTCTTATCTCCCTTATTATTTCACGCTAGCATAGAAGTGAGCGATGGCATCCAGATCGTCCTTGGACAGATTCTTCATCTTCTCGGCCTTCCTGTCGAACATCTTGCGCTTGCCGGATGCATAGTCATCCATCTGGATCTGAAGATACTTCAGCCACTGGCCGGCCATAACGGGTGAGTTATCCTTGATTTCCTTGCCGTCTTCCACGTGGCAACGAGCGCAGTTCTGCTCATGCAACGCCCGTCCCTTGGCAATCTTGTCCTTGTCCGTGGACTGAACAACGGCAACTGGCTTCTGCTTGGAGAAAAACTCGCCCATCGCGTCGAAGTCTGCATCAGTGTAGCCCTTGGCCAGGCGCCCCATGACGCTCGAGGGGCGTTCGCCGCTCTTGAAACCCTGCATCGACTCGACAACGGCAACCTTCGACTGGCCGGCCAAAGCCGGCATGCTCGGCCCGGCGCTGGCGCCACTAGTGCCGTGACAGCCGGCGCAGGCGTGGGAAAGCATCGCCGGCGAGGCCGGCGCGGCAATAACAGCCGTCGACATCGCCAAGGTGCTTGCGGCGAGCGCCAATATACTCCATCTTTTGGTCATCTTCATCCTCCTCCTACAGTGGAAAAAACTTCTTATTAATTGATTGCATTATGTAATTCTGCTTCTGCCATCACCATATCAAGACCTGACCAAGCGCCCGGCAAAGCATGGTGGTAACGGGCATTCCTGCAGTCCGCCGGATGGCAAAACCGAACCTGCACTTCATCACCTGGTCATCACCTCCCCTTCTTCTTCCTTCTGCATGAAAAAGACTTTTATTGCTTGGCTACACTGATGTAATTCCTGACGTCGGGCATCGCCTTGTCGAGACCGAACTGGTATCCCAGCGAAACATAGTGGTAGCGGGCGTTGGTGTAATCCTCGTGAATGGCAAAGCCGAAATTATAGATCTTGCCTTCGGCGATGGCATGGTCGCCCGTGCCGCTGCCGGCGAGCGTGCGTTCGAAGGTTACCACCCACTTGTTGCCTTCCTTCTTGCCCTCCGCCTTCACCAGGCTCTTGCCGCCGGACATGTGGCGCGAATCGAGCACGTAACCATCCACCGGCTTCTCGCCCTTGCCGCTGCGGAACTGCATGAGATCGAGGAACTTGCCTGCCTTGAGAGCGGCGTCGATGTCGGCGTCAGGCTTCAGCTTGTCCCAGCCACCACGGGGCTTGCCTTTAATTTCCAGGCCGGTGCGCGATTCGGCAAGGTATTTGGTCACGCCAT
>JAUYSN010000086.1 GCA_030696235.1 Sulfuricella sp.
GTTGACACCGGCTTCGCCTTCGCCCGAGAGGCGGATGCGGTCGCCTTCATCGACACCTGAGGGGATTTTCACCGCCAGGGTCGTGTACTGCTTGACGCGCCCGCTGCCTTGACAGGTGGGGCAGGGGTGGGTGATCACCTTGCCGCTGCCGTGGCATTTCGGGCAGGCCTGCTGGATCGAGAAGAAACCCTGCTGCATCCTTACCTGGCCGTGACCGGCGCAAGTGGGGCAGGTTTCCGGCCTGGAGCCGGCCTTGGCGCCGCTGCCGTGGCAGGTGTCGCACTCGGCCATGGTGGGGATGCGGATCTTGGTTTCGGTGCCGCGTGCAGCTTCTTCCAGCGAGATTTCCAGGTTGTAGCGCAGGTCGGCGCCGCGGTAGACGTTGGAGCGCCCGCGCCCGCCGGCACCGCCGAAAATGTCGCCGAAGATGTCGCCGAAGGCGTCGGCAAAACCGCCGCCGAACCCTCCCGCGCCGCCCATGCCGGACTGCTGGTCGACACCAGCATGGCCGTACTGGTCGTAGGCGGAACGCTTGCTCGCGTCGGACAGGATCTCGTAAGCCTCCTTGGCTTCCTTGAAATGCTCCTCCGCCTTCGGATTATCCGGGTTGCGGTCCGGATGGAATTTCATCGCGAGCTTGCGGTAGGCCTTCTTGATCTCGTCGTCGTTGGCGTCCTTGTTGACGCCGAGAATTTCGTAAAAGTCGCGTTTGGACATTTATTGTGATGGGGAATGAGGAATGGGGAATGGGGAAACACCCCCATCACCCATCACTCATTACCCATTTCCCTTCACTTTTTTTCGGTTTTGACTTCTTCGAACTCGGCGTCCACCACGTTGTCGTCAGCCTCTATCTTGCCGGCTTCTGGCCCGCCCGCTTCTGGCTGCGCCTGCCCGGCGTACATCTTCTCAGCCAGCTTGTGGGAAGCTTCTCCCAGCGCCTTGGTCTTGGCTTCGATGGTGTCCTTGTCGTTGCCCTTGAGCGCTTCTTCGGCTTCTTTCAGCGCGGCCTCGATTGCGGCTTTTTCGTCGGCGCTGATCTTGTCGCCGTAGTCGACCAGGGATTTCTTCACCGAGTGCACCATCCCGTCGCACTGGTTGCGGGCGTTGACCAGCTCCAGCGTCTTGCGATCATCCTCGGCGTGGGCTGCCGCGTCCTGCTCCATGCGGCGGATTTCCTCTTCGGACAGGCCGGAGCTGGCCTGGATCTTGATCTTGTTCTCCTTGCCGGTGGCCTTGTCCTTGGCGGAAACATGCAGGATGCCGTTGGCGTCGATGTCGAAAGTGACCTCGATCTGCGGCATGCCGCGCGATGCCGGCGGGATGTCGGAGAGGTTGAACTGGCCCAGGCTCTTGTTGCCGGATGCTACGTCGCGTTCACCCTGCAGAACATGGATGGTCACTGCGTTCTGGTTATCCTCGGCGGTGGAGAATACCTGGCTCGCCTTGGTCGGGATGGTGGTGTTCTTCTGGATCAGCTTGGTCATCACGCCGCCCATGGTCTCGATGCCCAGGGACAGGGGGGTCACGTCGAGCAGCAGCACGTCCTTCACTTCGCCCTGCAGCACGCCGCCCTGGATCGCTGCGCCGATGGCGACGGCTTCATCCGGGTTAACGTCCTTGCGCGGCTCCTTGCCGAAAATCTCCTTCACCTTCTCCTGCACCTTGGGCATGCGGCTCTGGCCGCCGACCAGGATCACGTCGGCGATATCGTCGAGCTTCACGCCGGCATCCTTGATGGCCATGCGGCAGGGCTCGATGGTGCGCTCGATCAGCTCCTCTACCAGGCTTTCGAACTTGGCACGGGTGACTTTTACCGCCAGGTGTTTCGGGCCGGCAGCGTCGGCAGTGATGTAGGGCAGGTTGACTTCGGTCTGCTGCGAAGAGGACAGCTCGATCTTGGCTTTTTCCGCGGCGTCTTTCAGGCGTTGAAGGGCGAGCACGTCGTTCTTCAGGTCGATGCCGTTTTCCTTCTTGAATTCGTCCACCAGGTAGTCCATCAGGCGCTGGTCGAAGTCTTCGCCGCCGAGGAAGGTGTCGCCGTTGGTCGAGAGCACCTCGAACTGGTGCTCGCCTTCAATCTCGGCAATTTCGATGATGGAAATGTCGAAGGTGCCGCCGCCGAGGTCGAACACCGCGATCTTGCGGTCGCCTTCCTTCTTGTCCATGCCGAAGGCGAGCGCGGCCGCGGTCGGCTCGTTGATGATGCGCTTGACTTCCAGACCGGCGATGCGGCCGGCGTCCTTGGTGGCCTGGCGCTGGCTGTCGTTGAAGTAGGCCGGTACGGTGATCACGGCTTCGGTGACTTCCTCGCCGAGGTAGTCTTCGGCGGTCTTTTTCATCTTGCGCAGCACTTCAGCGGAAACCTGCGGGGGGGCCATTTTCTTGTCGCGTGCTTCGACCCAGGCGTCACCGTTGTCGGCCTTGAGGATCTTGTAGGGCATCAGGTTGATGTCCTTCTGCACTTCCTTTTCCTCGAAACGGCGGCCGATCAGGCGCTTCACCGCGTACAGGGTATTTCTCGGGTTGGTGACGGCCTGGCGCTTGGCCGGCGCGCCGCACAGGATTTCGCCGTCTTCAGCATAAGCGACGATGGAAGGCGTGGTGCGCGCGCCTTCGGAGTTCTCGATAACCTTCGGCTGGCCGTTCTCCATCACCGCCACGCACGAGTTGGTGGTGCCCAAGTCAATACCAATGATTTTTCCCATGTTTCTTCCTTATGTACTTTGTAACGAATGATTAAGAATTAACCTTGTTTCCCAGATGGGGATGCTAGTGGCTATTTCAAGACGCTTTGGTTCAAGACTCTTTGGCCTTGGCCACCATCACCAGCGCCGGGCGCAGCACCCGGTCGTGCAGCAGATAACCTTTTTGCAGGACGCTGACTACCGTATTGGGAGCGGCGTCGGCCTCCACCATACTCATCGCCTGGTGCTTGTGGGGATCGAATTTTTCGCCCATCGGGTCGATTTCACTCAGATTGAATTTCTCGAATACCGATACCAGTTGCCTGAGGGTCAACTCGACACCGCTTTTCATGCTGGCCAGATCGGCGGTTTCCACCTTGATGGCGGCCTCCAGGCTGTCCTTGACGGCCAGCAGCTCGGACGAGAAACCCTCGACGGCAAATTTGTGGGCGTTGGTGATTTCCACCTGGGTGCGCTTGCGGATGTTGTCCGCATCGGCCTTGGCGCGCAGCCAGGCATCGTGGTGTTCCTGCGCGTTGAGTTCGGCCTGCTTGAGCATTTCTTCCAGGCTAGGCATGACTTCGGCCGCTTCGCCTTCGACACCCGCCTGGAAGGCTTCGCTCACGGCTGAAGCTTCATCCAGCTTTTCGAGAAACTCTTCCTGCTCGACTTTGTTTTTCTGATTTTCTGGCTGCATGTGACGTTCTCCTGATAACGATGCAAAACCATATTGGGTGCAATGTTTTTTTTTCAAGAGAGGGGTAGAGAGGTTTTTTTGTCGCGGTGTCCTGAGAGGCCGGATTTGTACCGCTGCTGGACTGGTTAGGTTGTAACCGTTGGGGTTCTATGGCATCGTTCAGGGCAACCTGCTGTCTGGTGGCGATATGTTGATATTTATCAAATAGGTTAATCTTATGGCTCGTGGGTTTTCACACTGCAAAATCATCAACTTTTCCCTCATCGTGCTGGCCTTCTTCTTCTTGGCGCTGATCGGGGAGCTGGCCTGGAAGTCCTATGCCGAATACCGCGCCGCGAGCGACATCTGCCAGGCCAATGCAAAGGCGGATCACCTGATCGAG
>JAUYSN010000096.1 GCA_030696235.1 Sulfuricella sp.
CCGCGGCGGTCACGATCCGCTCAAGGTCTACGCAGCCTACTCTGCGGCGATGCAGCACACGGGGCAACCGACCGTGATCCTGGCGAAGACGGTCAAGGGCTACGGCATGGGCGAATCGGGCGAGGGCCAGAACATCACCCACCAGGCGAAGAAGATGTCCGAGGCGGCGCTCAAACAGTTCCGCGACCGCTTCAACCTCCCCTTTTCCGACGAAAAGCTGCACGAAATGCCGTTCTACAAGCCGGCCGAAAACAGCCCGGAAATCAAGTACCTGCGCGAGCGCCGCATGGCGCTGGGCGGCTACCTGCCGGCGCGGCGCAAGGCCGCCGAGGCGCTGCCGGTTCCCGACCTTTCCGCCTTCGAAAGCCAGCTCGCCGGCACCGGCGACCGCGAAGTTTCCACCACCATGGCCTTCGTGCGGGTGCTTTCCACCCTGCTCAAGGACAAGGCAATCGGCAAGCTGATCGTGCCGATCATCCCGGACGAGGCGCGCACATTCGGCATGGAGGGCATGTTCCGCCAGCTCGGCATCTACTCATCGGTCGGCCAGCTCTACGAGCCGCAGGATGCCGACCAGGTGATGTACTACAAGGAAGACAAGAACGGGCAGATCCTCGAGGAAGGCATCAACGAGGCCGGCGCCTTCTCCTCCTGGCTGGCTGCGGGCACCAGCTACAGCAACCATGGCCAGGCCATGATCCCGTTCTATACCTTCTACTCGATGTTCGGCTTCCAGCGCATCGGCGACCTCGCCTGGGCGGCGGGCGACGCCCGCGCTCGCGGCTTCCTGATGGGCGGCACGGCGGGGCGCACCACCCTGAACGGCGAAGGCTTGCAGCATGAGGACGGCCACAGCCACATCCTGGCCTCGACCATCCCCAACTGCGTCTCCTACGACCCGACCTACGCCTACGAACTGGCGGTGATCATCCAGGACGGCCTGCGCCGGATGTACAAGGAGCAGGAAAGCGTCTACTACTACATCACCATCATGAACGAAAACTACGTTCATCCGCCGATGCCCAAGGGCGCCGAGGAAGGCATCCTGAAGGGGATGTACCTGCTCAAGCGCGGCGCACCGAAGAAGAAGATGAAGGTGCAGTTGCTGGGCTCCGGCACCATACTGCGCGAGGTGATCGCGGCAGCCGATCTGCTGGAAGCCGATTTCGGCGTGTCCGCCGACATCTGGAGCGTCACCAGCTTCAATGAGCTGCGCCGCGAGGGCCTCGACGTGCAGCGCTGGAACATGCTCCACCCGGAGCACACCCAGCGCACGACCTACGTCGAGAAATGCCTGAAGGACGGCTCCGGCCCGGTCATTGCTTCCACCGACTACATGAAGGCCTACGCCGACCAGATCCGCACCTTCGTGCCGCGCCACTACGTCACGCTCGGCACCGACGGCTTCGGCCGCAGCGACAGCCGCGAAAACCTGCGCAGCTTCTTCGAGGTCGACCGCTACCATGTCGTGGTGGCCGCGCTCAAGGCGCTGGCCGACGAGGGCGTGATCCCCGCCGCCAAGGTGGCCGAAGCAATCGCCAAATACGGCATCGACCCGAACAAGCCGAATCCGGTGACGGTGTAACATCCAAAACAATAACCGCAAAGGACGCAAAGTTACGCAAAGGAATCCCGCTTGTTTTACCTCGCGTCCCTTCGCGTCCTTCGCGGTAAAGAAACGGGTTTAGGAGAATAACAGTGTCAAATATTAAAGAAGTCCGTGTTCCCGACATCGGCAATTTCGACTCCATCGACGTGATCGAG
>JAUYSN010000097.1 GCA_030696235.1 Sulfuricella sp.
TACCCCTTAGGAGGGGGTTGCTCTATCCACTGAGCTACTGGGGCGAGGTCGCCATTTTACGCTAAAATTCATGGATGGATAAAATCGATTGCGGCAGCCGATTCATGCCGAAACGCAAAGGCTATGTCCGGTTGCGCGATATCCCGCCTGATCTGACCGATCTTCTCAACCGCGGTGAAACGGAAACAGCTACCCTGACCGAGCAGACGGCGATGGATTTCGCTGTGTTGCTCGGCACGCTGGATGGCTGGTCTGGAAACGCGGCAGGACTGGCGCAGGAAGCTGCGCGTCAGGATTTTTCCGGGCATGGCCTGGTAAAGCGCATGGAACTGGCCGGGCGGATGGTGGGCCGGCATGGTGCTTTTGATGATAGGGAGGCATTGCAGCAGCTCATCGCTCATCCCTCCGATACGGTGCGGGGGTTTGCCTGTTTTGCGATTGCCTTGCATCCGGAGCTGGGTTTCGCCGATAAATTCAGGGAGATGAGGCTGCTTGCCGCGGATCGTCATTTCGGCGTGCGCGAATGGGCCTGGCTGGCGTTGCGTCCGGTTGTCGTGAACGCGCCGTTCGAGGCGATTGCCCGGTTGCATGGGTGGGTATCCGAGCCGGATGCCAATTTGCGCCGATTTGCCGTCGAGATTACACGGCCACGCGGGGTGTGGGCGAAACATATTGCTCCGCTGCAGGCGGAGCCCTGGTATGGCCTGCCATTGCTTGAGCCGTGCTGCCGCGACGAAAGCCGTTATGTACAGGATTCTGTGGCTAACTGGCTGAACGATGCCGCCAAGAGCCGGCCGGAATGGGTCAGGGAAGTGTGCCGGGACTGGTTCCTGAATTACCCGGACGACAGCGCTTGCTGCTATATTGTGAAGCGGGCACAGAGAAATCTGAGTGGTGAAGAAGAGCAGCCCGATGAAGTTTGGCTAAAACAGGAGTTTTGCGTCCTGTGATAAAATTGCCATTTTGTTCCGCCGGATTTTTACGAGGAGTCTGAATAATGGCCGCTTTTACTGCTGACGAAGCTGCGCAGCTCAAGCAGAGCCTGGAGAAGCGCCGCCAGCTACTGCTTGAAGAAATCCGTGACGAGCTGGCCCGTTCGGGTGAGCAGCATTATGTCGATCTGGCCGGGCGCGTTCCCGATCTGGGGGATGCGTCGGTGGCAGACATGCTGGCCGACCTGGATGCCGCAATAGTCGACCGGCAAATCATCGAGGTGCGTGCTATCGAGGCGACGCTCAAGCGTCTCGCCTCAGGGGATTATGGCGCCTGTGCCGACTGCGGAGCGGATATTCCGCTTGAGCGGCTACGGGCTTACCCGACTGCTGCGCGCTGCATTTCCTGCCAGTCCATTCATGAGCTCACCTACGCTCATGAGGGACGTCCTACTCTTTAAAAGGTCAGTGACGGGTTGGAACTGATCAAGTCGACCGCAGTGCGCCTGGCTGAAAAGGCTAAATCCGGGAGGTTATGGGTTTTCGTCGTGCTGCCGGTTCTGGTTTCCGTGCTTTTGACGGAATCCA
>JAUYSN010000103.1 GCA_030696235.1 Sulfuricella sp.
GATGCGGTGGTGGACGCCTTCGACGCGATGCGCGCCAGAAACCCCAGGACCAAGCTGGTGTGGGTGGGCGACGGTCCGCAGCGCGCACTGCTGCAGGCCCGCAATCCGGGGCACATTTTTGCCGGCATGCGGACCGGCGCCGATCTGGCCGCCCATTATGCCTCCGCCGACGTGTTCCTGTTTCCCAGTCTGACCGAAACCTTCGGCAATGTGACGCTGGAGGCGATGGCCAGCGGACTGGCGGTGGTGGCCTACAATTATGCCGCGGCGGCAGAGCATATTCGCCATGGCGAAAATGGCCTGGTGGCGGAGCTCGACAACCTTTCCCTGTTCTGCGACCAGGCGGCGGTCTTGGCCGGTCAGCCGGAAATGGTAGCGCGGCTGGGCGGCAATGCCCGCAAGAGCGCCGACGGCCTGGCCTGGAACCAGATTTGCGAGCGCTTCGAGCAACAGTTGCTGGAAATCGTGGACGAAGGAGGGCGGCATGGAAAGCAAGACCGTTTCGTATCTGGGCCAGATTCAAAGCTGGGATCTGGCGCTGTGTCTTCGCTTTAACCGGGCCAACCGTCTCAGGTCCATCGGCCGGCTGTTCGGCGTAATCAGCCGGCTGGGGGATGGGGTGTTCTGGTACGGCCTGATGCTGGCCTTGCTGCTGTGGGAAAAGGAAATGGCCGTGGTGCCGGTGCTGCACATGGCCGCTGCCGGGCTGGCCTGCACCCTGCTCTACAAATGGCTCAAGGCCAAAACCCTGCGGCCTCGCCCCTTCGAATTCTACCGCGAGATCATCCTCAGCGTGCCGCCGCTCGACAAGTACAGCTTCCCCTCCGGCCATACTTTGCACGCAGTGGCCTTCACGCTGGTGGCGCTGGGCTACTACCCTTCCCTTGCTGTCCTGCTGCTGGTGCCGTTCACCCTGCTGGTGGCCGCTTCGCGCATGGTGCTCGGTCTCCACTACCCGAGCGACGTGCTGGCAGGCGCGGCGATCGGCGCGCTGGTCGGCGGCGCCTCGTTCTGGCTGGTGTGAGCCAACGATCACAGCCTGTCACATTCCGGCGAGCCAGGCCCGCCGCGGGGCGCTAAGCTGCTATAATCTGCCGGAATTCATTTCCGGAGTAACCCATGCGCACGCTGATTTGCGGCTCTCTCGCCTACGACACCATCATGGTGTTTCACGACCACTTCAAGAACCACATCCTGCCCGAGCAGATCCACATCCTCAATGTCGCTTTCCTGGTGCCGGACATGCGGCGCGAGTACGGCGGCTGCGCCGGCAACATCGCCTACAACCTGGAGATGATCGGCGGCGAGCCGCAGATCATGGCGACCGTGGGCGACGATTTCCAGCCCTATGCGAAGCGGCTGGAGAGGCTCGGCCTGGCGCAGGAGCATGTGCGCAGCGTGCCCGAAACCTTCACCGCGCAGGCCTTCATCACCACCGATCTGGCCGACAACCAGATCACCGCTTTTCACCCCGGTGCCATGAACTATTCCCATCACAACCATATCGGCGATGCGCAGAACGTCGGCCTCGGCATCATCGCGCCGGATGGCCGGGAAGGCATGCTGCAGCATGCCCGCGAGTTCCGCGAGGCGGGCATCCCGTTCGTGTTCGATCCCGGTCAGGGCCTGCCGATGTTCGACGGCGAGGAGCTGCTGAACTTCGTCGAGCTGGCGGATTACGTCGCCCTCAACGACTACGAGGCGCAGCTGTTGCAGGAGCGCACCGGGCAGAAAATCGACCAGCTGGCGAAACTTGTCAAGGCGCTGATTGTCACAAGAGGTGGGCAGGGCTCGGAGATTCATGCCGATGGTCAACGCCACGAAATCCCCTGCGTTAAAGCAGTAGACGTGGTCGATCCCACCGGCTGCGGCGATGCCTACCGCGCCGGCCTGCTGTACGGGATCGCTCGCGGCATGGACTGGCAGATAACCGGGCGGCTGGCCTCGCTGCTGGGCTCGGTCAAGATCGCCAGCCGCGGCGGACAGAACCACACGCTGGCGCGCGAAGAGCTACACTCGCGTTTTAAGGAACACTTTGGAATGAACCTTGAGGATTAAACAATGAATATCAGACTGGTGAAGTTGATTGCGGTTGCGGCGGCATCTGTTGCAGTGCTCGGCGGCTGTGCATCGAGCATGTCGGGCGGGGCCTACAGCCGCGAGCAGGCACGTCAGGTGCAGGAAGTCCAAATGGGCGTGGTGGAAAGCGTGCGTCACGTCAAGATCGAAGGCACCAAGAGCCCGGTCGGAACCGGTGCGGGAGCGGTGATCGGCGGCATCGCCGGCAGCAATATTGGCGCGGGCAAGGGCAGCACCGTCGGCACGATTCTGGGTGCCGTGGCCGGCGGCGTGGCCGGCTCCATGATCGAAGAAGGCGTGATGAGCAAGGACGGTCTGGAAATTACCGTCAAGCTGGATAATGGCCGCATGATCGCCGTAACCCAGGAAGCCGATGAGCAGTTCAGGGTCGGCGAGCGGGTACGGATATTGTCTGGCGGCGGCGTCACACGCGTCACCCATTGACCTTCAGGCCCGCCAGGGCTGTGTCATATAAATGTCATTCTGCTGACATTCTGCCGTAATACGCCTCGCTTATTGTTCCTCCATCCATCAACGGACAGGAGGAACAAATGCACTTACAACAGGCGCAAACGCCGGGCAGCGCGGTATCAACGAAGCTTTTTGTCTCTTACGCACAGTCGACGGACGAGGTGAAAGAGGCGCAACGCCTGCGCTACCGGGTGTTTGCAGAGGAAATGGGCGCGCGTCTGTCGGGTGGCGTAGACGGGCTGGATCGGGATATTTACGATCCGTTTTGCGAGCATCTCCTGGTGCGCGACGGCGATACCGGTGAGGTGGTCGGCACCTATCGCATTCTCCCGCCGGATCGGGCCAAGAAAATTGGCGGGCTCTATTCGGCCAGCGAGTTCGATCTTACGCGCCTGCTGCATCTTTCCCCCGGCATGGTTGAGGTGGGGCGCTCCTGCGTACATCCCGATTACCGCAACGGTGCAGCCATCAGCCTGCTTTGGTCGGGGTTGGCGAAGTACATGCTTGGCCACGGCTACGAATACCTGATGGGCTGTGCCAGCGTAAGCATGGCCGATGGTGGACACGCCGCCGCCAGCCTTTATAATAATCTCAGAGTCGATAACATGAGCCCCGTCGAGTGGCGCGTTTTCCCGCGTTGCGCGCTGCCCCTGGACAAGCTCACTCGCGAGTCTTCCGTGTCTGCCCCTCTTCCCCCATTGCTCAAGGGGTACTTGCAAGCAGGCGCTTACATTTGCGGCGATCCCGCCTGGGATCCCGATTTCAATACTGCGGACTTTCTGGTGCTGTTGCCCATGTCCAAGGTGAACAGGCGATATGCACGACACTTCATGGGGGCAGCCGCCTAATCGGAGCAACGGCTTTCTGATCCGCACCTTGCGGTTGGTCCGGCTCGTTCTTCATCTGCTGGTGGGGGTGATCAAGGCGGCGCTGTTGCTTCCCCTGGTTGGCCGGGCCCGGCGCACAGAGTTGATCCGCCGCTGGTCGGCACGCGTGCTCGCCATTCTCAACGTCAGGCTCAGCGTCAAGGGCGAGGTGCCGGATCTTTCGGCGGCAGGCGTGATGTTCGTCGCCAACCATATTTCATGGCTGGATATTTACCTGCTCGATGCGGTCTGCCCGGTGCGTTTTGTTTCCAAGGCCGAGGTGCGCGCCTGGCCGGTGGTCGGCTGGCTGGCGGTAAAGATAGGAACCTTGTTCATCGAGAGAGGGCGGCGCCATGACACGGCGCGTGCCGGCCGGGAAGTGGTCGACGCCCTCAGGCAGGGCGATTGCGTGGCGGTGTTTCCCGAAGGGACCACCAGCAACGGCACCTTGCTCCGGCCGTTCCATGCCTCCTTGCTGCAATCGGCAATCATCAGTGGAGCCCGGCTCTGGCCGGTGGCGATCCGCTACGTACATCGCGACGGCACGGCAAATTTATCCCCGGCTTATGTGGACGATATGAGCTTCGGCGCTTCCCTGTTCCGAATATTGAATGAGCCGGATCTGGCGGCGGAAATCACCTATCTTGAGCCGTTGCCGGTTCAGGGGCGCAGCCGGCGCGAACTGACCGCGCTGGCGGAGCAGGCTATTGCCAATGCGTTGAACTTGACAGCGCCTGGCAGGAAATCTGATAAACCTGCCTATCCTCCAGCCGCACTGCCGTAAGGTCTCCCCCCCACAAACAGCCGGTATCCAGCGCCATCAGATTGCTGCGCACCGTCAGCCCCAGCGCCGACCAGTGGCCGAAAATAATCGTGGCATCAGAACTTTTCCGGTTGGGGGCTTCATACCAGGGCAGATGACCCGCCGGGAAAATCTCCGGCGGCCCCTTGTGGTCGAATTCCATTGCCCCTTCCGGGGTGCAGAAGCGCAGCCGCGTCATCGCGTTGGTGATCATGCGCAGCCGTGCCATCCCGTGCAGGTCCTTGCTCCAGGCTTTGGGCTCGTTGCCGTACATGTGCTCGAAAAAATCGAGATGATGCTTGCCGCGCAGTTCCTGTTCGACTTCATGGGCGAGGGCGGCGGCCTTTTTTACCGACCATTGCGGCAGCAGGCCGGCATGCACCAGCGCATAGCCGTCCTCGGCGTAAAACAGGCGCTGATGGCGCAGCCAGTCGAGCAGTTCGTCGCGGTCCGGCGCCGCCAGCACTTGAGCTATCGTATCCTTGCGATGCGGTTTGACGAAGCCGTAGGCGACTGCCAGCAGGTGCAGATCGTGGTTGCCGAGCACGACCACCGCCTTGTCGCCCAGCGCCCTTGCCCAGCGCAGCACCGCCAGCGAATCCGGCCCGCGGTTGACCAGATCGCCCACCAGCCACAGCCGGTCGCGCGCGGGATCGAAGTCGATTTTTTGCAGCAGTAGCTGCAGCGCCTGAAAGCAGCCTTGAATGTCGCCGATGGCGTAAGTGGCCATAGTGCCAAGTCCTGAATGGGGTTGGGGGCATTTTACAGGGCGTGCCACCCCATGTGTTAAAATCAGCGTTCGCATGTAGGGCGGAAAAGCATAGCGCCTTCCGCCGCATGGGATGCCCGCACATCGTTTCGGTGGATTGAATATTTGGCGGATAACGCTACGCTCATCCGCCCTACGCACTCAGGACTCATTACTCGATTCATGCTTTCCCATCTCAATGCCCCGCAGCGCGAAGCGGTGAAATACCTCGACGGCCCCCTGCTGGTACTGGCCGGCGCAGGCAGCGGCAAGACCCGCGTGATCACCCACAAGATCGCCTACCTGATCGAGGAATGCGGCTATTCGCCCGCTCACATCGCGGCGATCACCTTCACCAACAAGGCGGCGCGCGAGATGTCCGAGCGCGCGGCCAAGCTGTTGCAGGGCAAGCCCAGCCGGGGTCTGACGGTCACCACCTTCCATTCGCTGGGGATGCAGATATTGCGCAAGGATGCAGTGCACCTCGGCTACAAGCCGCGGTTCTCGATATTCGATGCCACCGATGCCGCCCAGATACTGAGCGACATCATCAAGACCACCGACAAGGGCGAGATCCGGGGAGTGCAGCAGCGCATCTCGCTATGGAAAAACTCGCTGGTTTCACCCGACTTGGCGCTGAATCAGTCCGAGAATGACCTCGAACACTATGCCGCAAAGACTTATCTGGCCTATCAGGACACCTTGCGTGCCTATCAGGCGGTGGATTTCGACGACCTCATCCGCCTGCCGGTAGAGCTGTTCAGCACGGTTCCGGAAACCCTGGAAAAATGGCGCAGCAAGCTGCGCTACCTGCTGATTGACGAATACCAGGACACCAACGGTTGCCAGTACCAGCTGCTGCGGCAACTGACCGGCAGCGGCGGTGCCTTCACCGCGGTGGGCGACGACGACCAGGCGATCTACGGCTGGCGCGGCGCGGACATCAAGAACCTGCACACCCTGCGCGAGGATTATGACCGCCTGCATGTGGTCAAGCTGGAGCAGAACTACCGTTCCACCATCCGCATCCTGCGCGTGGCCAACAGCCTGATCGCCAACAACACCAAGCTGTTCGAGAAAAAATTGTGGAGCGATCTCGGCCTGGGCGACCCGATCAATGTGATGGCCGCCAAAGACGAGGAGCACGAGGCGGAAAGCGTGGTGATGCGGCTGCTGGCACACAAGTTCGAGCATCGCACCCGTTTCGCTGATTACGCCATCCTCTATCGCGGCAACCATCAGGCGCGGGTGTTCGAGCAGCAGTTGCGCAACGAGCGCATCCCTTACCAGCTGAGCGGCGGCAGCTCGTTTTTCGACAAGGCCGAGATCAAGGATGTGACCGCCTACTTGCGCCTGCTGGCCAATAGCGACGACGACCCTGCCTTCATCCGCGCCGTCACCACGCCGAAAAAAGGCATCGGCACGCAAACCCTGGAAAAGCTCGGCAACTATTCCGCGCAGCGCCACCAGAGCCTGTTCGCCGCCGCCTTCGAGGCCGGGGCGGAAAACCAGCTCGGCACCAAGCAGTATCATTCCCTGATGGAGTTTTGCCAGTTCATCAACAACCTGCAATTCCGCGCCGAACGGGAATCGGCCGCGATGATCATCGAGGACCTGCTCAAGGCGATCGGCTACGAGGCGCACCTGTTCGACAGCGAAGAGCCACGCGCGGCGGAAAGCAAATGGAACAACGTGCGGGAATTCGTCGCCTGGCTATCGAAGAAGGGCGAAGAGGATGGCAAGAATATCATCGAGCTGACCCAGACCATCGCCCTGATTAATATCCTGGAAAACCGCGACAGCCAGGAGCTCGATGCGGTGCGCCTGTCCACCCTGCATGCGGCGAAGGGACTGGAGTATCCCCACGTATTCCTGGTCGGGGTGGAGGACGGCATCCTGCCGCACCGCGAATGTATCGACAACGGGCTGGTGGAGGAAGAGCGCCGGCTGATGTATGTCGGCATCACCCGCGCCCAGCGGGGCCTGACGCTGAGCTACTGCTCGAAGCGCAAGCGCGGCCGCGAATGGCAGGCGTGCGAGCCGAGCCGCTTCATCGCCGAACTGGCGCAGGACGACCTGCGGGTGAGCGGACGGGAAAGCGCGCCGGAGGTGCAGAAATCGGAAGGCACGGCACGGCTGGCGCAGTTGAAGGCAATGCTGAAAAAATAAGGGCGGCTGAAGCCGCCCTTATTTTCCATCGGAAATCTAGGTGGTTACTTCGACAGTCCGATCAGGTGTTCCACAGCCGCCTTCACTTCAGCGTCGGACAGGGCCGGGTTGCCGCCTTTGGCCGGCATAACGCCGGCCTTGCCGGTATAGCCGCCGATGGCATGCTTGAACAGAGTTTCCTTGCCTTGGCCAATGCGCGGGCCCCAGGCGCCCTTGTCGCCAGTCTTCGGTGCGCCCGCAGCGCCGGTAGCATGGCAAGCCTGGCAGAGGCCTTCGTAGACTTTCTTGCCATCCACCACGCCGCCAGCATCAGGCTTGGCTTCGCCGATGGCGACTTCGCCCACCGGTTTCAGGCGTTTGGCGATTTCTTCCGCTGCTGCTTTGGCATCTTCACCGTCAACGTGGGTGGCCTGGATACCCATAACCAGTTTGAAAATCAGGAAAACAACGATCAGCACGGGGATCAACGCGCCTACCAGGGCGATCAGGAATTGCGAAACCGTGGTTTTTTCCATTTCGTGGCCACTCATGGGGAAATCCTTGTCTTGTGTAATGTCGAAAACCCGCAATTATAACGGTAATTCAGTCAACTGCAAAAGCCCGGCATGGACGTTGCCGGAAAAAACCGCTATGATTTGCGCCTGATTTTCTCAATGCGCCCGTAGCTCAGTTGGATAGAGTATTGGTTTCCGAAGCCAAGGGTCACAGGTTCGAATCCTGTCGGGCGCGCCAGATTCAGAGTAAGGGGCTGATTTCAACAGGAATCAGCCCCTTACTCTTTCTTACAGAGCCGTTTTTGCTTTGGCGGCCTAGATTTTTGGGGGGTGCGCGATACTGAGTCACCCGTCAGAGGGTGAGGAGGAGCGAGGGGGGCTGTCCCTACCGGCGCAGTACTGGTTGTTTCAGGTCGCCAGACAGGGTCAGGCGTGCGTGAACCGTGGACGATTTCAATTTCATTTCTACGCTGGTTTTTCCTGACAGTTGCTTGTTCGGCATGATGTCTGCCTCGCCGCTGGCGTTGAGCAGGCCTGCTGCGAGCTTCATCTGCCTGTATTGATAGCGCTTGCCATCCAGCGTCATGCTTCCCGAGAGGCTCACGAACAGGGTTTTTCCGCCGGTGGTTTCTGTGGCCCGCGGCTGGATCGCGCGCGCCAGATCGATGTTGCCGATGGAGCCATCGCGGACGTTAAAGCTGGCCTTGATTCTGGGATTGTCGAAGAGGGTGCCCAGATCTCTGGCTTGCATGGAATAAACGGTTTTTGCATCAAGCTTGCCGGTCAACTCCATGTCTTTCGTCAGTGCCGGCATCGCTCCGGCCAGCAATTCGTTTTCAATGTCGAGATCCCCTTCCGCGCTCCACAAATCGCCCCATTTTATGGTTGCGCTGCCTTTCGCCTTGCCGCTGTAGAGCCTGCCCTCGATCTCGCTGATCCGCATGCCCCCCGAGGTCGCCATGGTCTTGGCGTGCAGTTCGGTGAAGGTCAGGTTCGGCCAGAGTGGGGGCTGCCAGTCATAGGCGGCAATATTGACTTCGAACCCCTCGTTTTTCGGGGTGATAGCCACTTCGATTTTCTTGTCCGAGCTTCTGATGTCTGCCCGTTCTAATTTGCCCGACGCCGCCAGTGCGACATCTGCCTCCAATGGGGGTAACGGCATGCCTTTCACCTCGATGGTTGCGGTTTTGATAACGATCCGGCTGACCTGGATTTTTTCGGCGCCACTGCCCGGCCCAACCCAGGCTATCATCCTGGTGACGGCGTCCTGATCAATCGTGACTGACTCCACCTCTATGGCTTTGATGGTTTTTGTTTCGCCTAAAAAAGCAGCCAGTTCGGGCATGACACGGACCGTGGGGATTTTGATGTCACGCAATTTGCCGATGGTGACGCCCTCAAGTCGCAGATGGGGCGCAGGCCACAAGGAGGCGCGCATGGAATGGATGGAAACGGGCTCGCCCATCCTGTCCGAGGCCAGTTTTTCGATGGGGGGGATGAAGATATTCAGGCTCATTACCTGCAGCAAAACGATTGGCAATAAAACCAGCGCTGCCAGCGAAATCAGTGCGGCCTTGCCCAATTTGACGGGGCGCTTGAACTTTTTGGGTTTTGCCAGCGCCTTTTGTCGGATTTTTTCAGCCTCCTCGGCGCGTGCATCTGCCAGCGCTCTGGCTCTGGCTCCGATTTCTGCCCGTTCCCGCTCTTCCTGCTCCGCCTCTTCTCGCGCCTTCCGCTCTGCCTCTGCATGGGCTTTTGCCAGCGCCTCTTTCTGTGCGCGAATTTTCTCCTCGGCTTCCCGGCGTGCCCGTTCTTCTGCTTCGGCTATTGCCCTGGCTTCCGCTTCCTCCCGCGCGCTGGCCTCGGCCTCGGTTTTTATCCGAGCCCCCTCTTCGGCCCGTGCTTTTTCCTCCGCTTCCAGACGTGCCCGGCTTTCCGCCTCTGCTTCGAGGCACTTCCGTTCTTCCGCTTCCGCCTTTGCCTTGGCCTCGACTTTTTCCCGTTGCCACACTTTGTTGCGCTCGGCCTCTTCTCTCGCCTGGGCTTCCATCCTGAGCTGTTTACTCACCTCGGCCCGCGCTTTCGCTGCAGCTTCTTCCCGCGCCTTGCGCTCTGCAGCCGCCCTGATGTCCGCTTCTCTAGCCGCCTTCTCCTGGGCCTCTTTGCGTAATCGTTCCTCGACTTCGGCCTTTTCTTTTTCCGCTCTTTCCCGGAGTGACTGGTTCTCGGCTTCCCTGCGAGCTTTAATCGCAGCTTCTTCCAGTGCCATGGTTTCGACTATTTTTCGTCGCACTGCTTCCTGGCGTGAGCGCTCTTCAGCTTCGGCGGCTTCACGCGCCTCGATTTTCCGGCGCATCATCTCTTCTTCTGCCATTGCCGCCGCTTTTTCTTGGGCTTTTTGCCTCGCTTCTTGCGGGTTTTCCACGGCTTCTTTTATGAGTTTCTTGCGGGCTTCAGTTTCGGCCAGTACCTTGAAAAAGGTTTCGTCGATGGTTTCTGAAACAACCATGGAGGCAGAGGTGTCGGAGGTGATCGAAAATTCGGTAAGAGGTTCTCTTGCAACCGCCTTGAGGTAGCCGTCTTTAGCCAGATCGGCCAGGGTCTGGGGTAGCGTGGAGGAGGGCAGCTCCTCGGCTTTTTTCAGAATTTCTTCGACCGTTGCCCTGCCATCCACCAGGCTGAGTGCTCGCGCAAGGTCGGCGGGCAAGCGTTTGCCTTTCTGGGTGATGGCCTGCACACCCTTGGCTGTTTTGCTGTATACCGTGCTCAAGTCCATATTCAGTTCGTCAATCGGCAAGCTTGCATCGAACAGTGCCCAACTACGCGCCCCGGCATTTCGGTAGGGCAAATCTTAAGTCTAGTTTGGTTTGTGGCGGGATAACAATTCTAATTGATTTATTATGCCACTGAATTAACAAAACTTAATCTTATCCTGGATGTCCATTGGCCGGGCTCTCATTCGGAAACCCGGAGTTTGTGGATCTGCCAGCGGTGAATTTTGGGTGGGAAGGACGGCAATTTCGAGTGGAAATATCCAGGCCGTGGGATTAGCCTGGGGGATTTTTCCAGTACAATGCTTTTTTCAAGATTTGGGCCATGATTCATGCTGGAAGGGAAAGACCTCGCCTGTGTCCGTGGCGAGCGCACGCTGTTCAGCCACCTCGACTTCACGCTCAACGAGGGTGAGCTGCTGCTGGTGCAAGGCGCCAACGGCAGCGGCAAAACCAGTCTGCTGCGCATGGTGTGCGGCCTGCTGACGCCGGAGTTCGGTGAAATTCTGTGGCGTGGCGAAGAGATCGGCGCGGCGCGCGCGACCTACCATGCCGAGATGGCCTATTTCGGGCATGCGCCTGCGGTCAAGGAGGATCTGAGCGCCGCCGAGAATCTCGATTTTTCCTGTCGCCTGGCGGGAATTCCGGTGGATAGTGATGAGGTGAAGGGTGCGCTGGGGCACCTCGGTTTGGGCCATTGTTTGAACCTGCCGACGAAATCGCTGTCCCAAGGGCAGCGTCGGCGCGTTGCGCTGGCCCGCCTGATGCTGGTCAAGGCCAGGTTGTGGATACTTGATGAGCCGTTGACGGCGCTCGATCAGGCCGCCCTGCAACTGGTGCAGACCTTGATCGGCGAGCATTTGCGCCAGGGCGGTATGGCTTTGATGACCACGCATCAGCCGGTCACGATCACGGGCATCGTGCCCAAAACCTTGCCATTGACGCCATGAACACGCTGCAAATTGTTTTCGTACTGCTGCGGCGCGAGTTGATGCTGGCCATGAGGCGGCGCGGGGATGTGCTTACCGTGCTGTTTTTTTTCGTCATCGTCGCCAGCCTGTTCCCGCTTGGCGTGGGACCCGATCCCAAGCTGCTGCGCTTGATGGGTGGCGGCGTGGTGTGGGTGTCCGCCCTGCTGGCGGCGATGCTTTCTCTCGGCCGGATGTTCGCGAGCGATTACGCCGATGGCACGCTGGAACAGCTTGTTTTGACGCCGACCCCCCCGGTGGTCTGGATAACCGGTAAGATACTGGCCCACTGGCTGGTGAGCGGGGTGCCGCTGATCCTAGTGGCGCCGGTGCTGGGCGTCCAGTTCGGCCTGTCGAACGAGGCGCTGGGCGTACTGGTGATTTCGCTGCTGCTCGGTACGCCGGTGCTGTCACTGATCGGTGCCATCGGCGCCGCCCTGACCCTGGGGTTGCGCGGCGGGGGTGTGCTGGTGTCGCTGCTGGTGTTGCCGCTCTACATCCCGGTGCTGATTTTCGGTGCCGGCGCGGTGGATGGTGCGATGTCGGGCCTGGGCTCGGAAGCCCACCTGTCGTTGCTGGGCAGTATTCTGATTTTGTCTTTCATGCTGACGCCGTGGGCGGTTTCGGCGGCGTTGCGGATTTCGATTGAATGATGATTCCATTTCGCTTTCGAAAAGAGCTCTAACCGCAAGGGACGCAAAGGTTCGCAAAGGAAACGGGGTAGGCAGGGATGGGCGGTTTTGTCGCCCAACTCGAAAAATAATTAGGCTGCATGTCTTAAGGGTTTGGTTCTTCCTTAGCGAACCTTTGCGTCCTTTGCGGTGAAAGTTTGTTGCAGTTTATTATTTAGATGAAATGAAAATTTGGAATGAGTAGTTTGAACTGGTATAAATATTCCTCTCCGGCGACTTTCTACGGCCTTGCCGGGAAGTTGATCCCATGGTTTTACGGCGCGGCAGCCTTGTTTTGCGTGGCCGGCCTGTATATCGGGCTGTTCCTCGCGCCCACCGATTTCCAGCAGAGCGAAGCCTACCGCATCATCTTCATCCACGTGCCGGCTTCCTGGATGTCCATGTTCATCTACGTGGTGATGGCCTTCTGGGCGGCGCTCGGACTGGCTTTCAACACGCGCCTGTCGTTCATGATGGCGAGCGCCCTCGCGCCCACCGGGGCCATGCTGACTTTCGTGTCGCTGTGGACAGGTGCGCTGTGGGGCAAGCCGACCTGGGGTGCATGGTGGGTGTGGGATGCGCGCCTGACTTCCGAGCTGATCCTGTTTTTCCTGTACCTCGGCTTCATGGCGCTGCAGGCGGCAATCGACGATCCCCGCCGCGCCGACCGTGCCGGCGCGCTGATCGCGCTGGTGGGCGTGGTCAACGTGCCGATCATCTATTTTTCCGTCAGATGGTGGAATACCCTGCATCAGGGTGCCTCGGTGAGCATGACCAAAGCACCGAGCATGGCCACCATCATGCTCGTGGGCATGCTGGTGATGGCGCTGGCCGCGTGGATGTACGCCATCGCAGCGGCTCTGTCCCGGGCGCGCAGCATCATCCTGGAGCGCGAGCGGAATAGCCAGTGGGTGGCGCAAATGGTGGAGGCCGAAGCGTGAACTGGAATAGCTGGTCGGAATTTTTTCACATGGGGGGCTACGCCTTTTACGTGTGGGGATCCTATGCGGTGACCGCGGTCCTGATTGTCGGCGAGATACTGCTGTTGAGGTCGCACCGGCAAAAGGCGTTGACGCTGGCGAAACGTACTGTGAAATATGGCAAGGTCGAAAAGGATGAAGTTAGCGATGAAATCACGGCATAAAAAACTGATACTGGTCGCCGTCGCGGTGATCGCCCTGGGCGTGGTGGCGGCGCTGGTGCTTAACGCTTTCCGCAGCAATCTGGTGTTTTTCTTCAGTCCGACCCAGGTGGTCAAGGGTGAGGCGCCGCGTGACCGCTCTTTCCGGATTGGCGGGCTGGTCGAGGCAGGCAGCTTGCGCCGCGAGAAAGACGGCGTGACGGCGCATTTCCGCATCACCGATACGGCGCAAACCCTTTCTGTTACTTACACTGGACTGTTGCCTGACTTGTTCAAGGAAGGCAAAGGTGTGGTGGCGGAAGGCCGCTTGAATAGCGATGGCGTGTTTGTCGCACAGCAGGTGCTGGCCAAGCACGACGAAAACTATATGCCGCCCGAAGCGGCCAGCGCGCTGGAACAGGCGCAAAAAGCCCAGAAAACCTTAGTTTCACCGAACTAATTT
>JAUYSN010000104.1 GCA_030696235.1 Sulfuricella sp.
GCGGAGGCGATGCCGCCGACCCGCGATTTTGTTGGCGCCATTCGCGCCAAAATTGCCGCCGGCAAACCGGCGGTGATCGCCGAGATCAAGAAGGCCAGTCCCTCCAGAGGGGTAATTCGGGAGAATTTCGATCCCGCCGCCATCGCCAGGAGCTATGAAGCCCATGGCGCGGCCTGCTTGTCGGTGTTGACCGACGTGCAATTCTTCCGGGGCAGCAAGAATCACCTGGTCGAAGCGCGCGCGGCCTGCACGCTCCCGGTGCTGCGCAAGGACTTCATGATCGACCCGTATCAGATCTGCCGCGCCCGGACTATCGGCGCGGATGCCATATTGCTGATCGTGGCGGCGCTGGAGCTGTCGCAGATGAAAGAGCTGGAAGCCCTGGCCCACGAACTCGGCATGGCAGTGCTGGTGGAGTCGCACGACGCCGCCGAACTGGATGCCGCCCTGCAGCTCAAGACCCCGCTGATCGGCATCAACAACCGCAACCTGCGCACCTTCGAAACCCGCCTCGAAACCACCCTCGACCTGCTGCCGCGCATTTCAGCCGAGCGCATCGTCATCACCGAAAGCGGCATCCTCAAACCGGCGGACGTGGAGCTGATGCGCAGCCACGGCGTCAACGCCTTCCTGGTCGGCGAGGCCTTCATGCGCGCAGAAGACCCGGGTTTGGAACTGGCGCGACTGTTCGGCTAGACTATTCCATTTCTAAATCAAAGAACACTAACCGCAAAGGACGCAAAGGTTCGCAAAGGAGGAGCAATCAGGCTGGATGTCTGAAGGGTTTGATTTTCCCTTGCGAACCTTTGCGTCCTTTGCGGTGAATTGCCGTTAGGATAAGTTCTTGACGAAACCCGGCAGGCAATCTATAGTATTACGGTATTACTGTAATGTATGGAGGGCGCTATGCTGGCTTCGAAAGTGACAACCAAGTATCAGACGACAATCCCATTGGAAGTACGCGAGAAACTCGGCATCCAGCAGGGGGACATGGTCGCCTTTGAGCTTGAGAATGGAGTGGTGCGCTTGCGCCGGGTTGTGCCGCTGGATGTGGAATACGCCAAGGCGCTAGCCGGAACCCTGAGCGAATGGGCTTCGGAGAACGACGAGGAGGCATACCGTGGCCTATAAGAAGTACGATGTCGTCACTGTACCGTTCCCCTTCACGGATTCCGCAATGCAAAAACGCCGCCCGGCGTTGGTTTTGTCCGATTACGCGACCTTTAATGCAAAGATTGGCCACAGCGTCATGGCGATGATCACCAGCGAAAAGAACGCCCCCTGGCCATTGGATGTCAAAATTGGCGACCTCAAGCAGGCAGGCCTGCCCGCGCCTTCCGTAGTACGCATGAAATTGTTTACCCTGGATCACCGCTTTGTGGTGGCCAAGGTTGGGGCGTTGTCGGATTCGGACCGAATGGGGGTTGAAGCGTCGCTCCGTGCATTGCTTGGCGAAAAAGAATAAATTTGTAGACGAAGCAGATCCCCTTTAAGGAAATCCGATGCGCCCTTCTCAAGCCCTTCAGTCTAACCGTGCCGCCATTCGTGAAATCGCGACACAACATCATGTCCTGAACGTCCGCGTATTTGGTTCCGTTCTGCATGGCGGAGATGCCGACGGTAGCGACCTGGATCTATTGGTTGAGCCAACGGCGGAAACAACCCTGATGGATATTGCACGCATCCAGAATAGGCTGCAGGTGCTGCTCGGGGTGCCGGTTGACGTGCGGACCCCCAAGGCTTTGCCGGACAGCTTTCGTGACCAGGTTCTTGCCGAGGCGGTACCGGTATGAGCAAGTCCGACAAACTCCGTATCCCGGAATATCTGCGACACATCCTTGAAGCAATCCAGCGGATAGAACGCTATACCGAGGACATGGCAGAGACGGGGTTCCTTGCCAGTGAAATGGTTCAGGATGCCGTGATCCGCAACATCGAGATTATGGGTGAAGCGGCGAACAACATCCGCCAGCATCACTCGGAATTTGCCTCGCAGCACCCGGAGATTCCCTGGGAAGACATCTACTGGATGCGGAACCGAGTGGCTCACGGTTACTTCAAAGTGGACATGGAACTGGTCTGGAAAACCATTCGAACGGATTTGCCGGGATTGGCTGAGCAAATGCGCGTCTTGATCGATAAAAATAACTGAACGACATTCAAGAATTCCGCATAGGGTTAAGCTGTTGTTTTTCCTCCGCGTCCTCCGCGTCCTCTGCGGTGGATTGCCTTTTTTACGCTTTGGTCCGTTGCAAAAAAACAACACATTTTCCCCGGGTAACGAAAAACAAGACATTTTTATCGAC
>JAUYSN010000129.1 GCA_030696235.1 Sulfuricella sp.
AGGCACCATCGTGGATGTGCTGGTCGCACCCGGCACAAAGGTCAAGGCCGGCGACCCGGTACTGGTGATCGAGGCGATGAAAATGGAAAACGAAGTGCAGGCCCCGATCAACGGCACTGTGATCAATGTCTGGGTTGCCAAGGGCGATAGCGTCACCCCCGATGAGGCGCTAGTGGAAATCCAACCGGAATAAAACCAGCGTAGGGCGGAAAAGCGTAGCGCCTTCCGCCGTATGTCTGAGCCACCCGAAGAGATGTGAGGGTTTTACATTCGGCGGATAACGCTTTCGGCTCATCCGCCCTACACACTCAGGACTTTCAACTTGAAACTCATTCTAGCCTCCACCTCCCCCTACCGGCGGGAACTCCTTGCGCGCCTCAAGCTCCCGTTCGAGGTCTGCTCGCCAGAAGTGGATGAAACACCGCTGGCCGGTGAAACGCCGGAGCAGACCGCCTATCGCCTGGCAATCGCCAAGGCCAAGGCGCCTGCCAGGGATTTTCCCGACGCCCTGATCATCGGCTCCGATCAGGTCGCCACTCTGGATGGCCTTCAGCTCGGCAAGCCGCATACCCATGACAACGCTGTCAAGCAACTCACCATGATGCGAGGTCGAAGCGTGGTGTTCCATACTGCGCTGTGCCTTTACAACAGTCGCACCGGCAACACCCAGGCCAGGGAAGTTCCTTTCACGGTGTACTTCCGCAAGCTGAGCGACGCACAAATCGAACACTATTTGGTCAAGGAACAGCCTTACAACTGTGCCGGCAGCGCCAAATCGGAGGGATTGGGCATTGCCCTGATCGAAAAAATGAGCGGTGATGACCCCAACGCATTGATCGGCTTGCCGCTGATCGCCTTGATTGAAATGCTTGAAAACGAGAGCATGCCGGTAATTTAAATGACAATCGGCACCCTCTACCTGATCCCGACCACGCTGGGAGAAAGCCCTCTTTCTTCGATTATTCCCGAGCAGGTCCGCAACATTGCGGCATCACTAACCGTTTTTGTCGCAGAAAACCCCAAAACCGCCCGGCAATACCTGAAACAGCTGGATCTTGCCACGCCGCTACAGGACATCGAAATATTCACCCTGGACAAGCACACCAAGCCGGAGCAGCTGGAGCATTTCCTCCAGCCCGCGCTGGCGGGAAAGGATTTGGGACTTGTATCCGAAGCCGGCTGCCCCGCTGTCGCCGATCCCGGCGCGCTGCTAGTGCGACTGGCGCACAAGAAAGGGATCAGGGTAGTGCCGCTGGTAGGTCCCTCCTCCATCCTGCTGGCGCTGATGGCATCGGGCATGAACGGACAGGCTTTCGCCTTTCATGGCTATCTGCCAATACAGAAAGCGGAACGTTGCAAGAAGATAGCCGAACTGGAGAAGGAGTCGGCGACCCGGAACCAGACCCAGATTTTTATCGAAACGCCCTACCGCAATCAGGCGCTGCTGGAAGACCTCGTCCAGACCTGCGAACCCGGCACCGAACTGTGCATCGCCACCGACATCACATTGGACAGCGAGCATATCGAAACCAGGGCTATCTCGGAGTGGCGCAAGAAGCTGCCTGACATCAACAAAAGACCGACTATTTTCCTGCTTTACCGGCCACGCTCAAGCTAACGCAAGCCCATGCCACCGTTCGCCAACGGATTGATGGCACTCGCCGTGGCAGCGCCGAAGCGTTTGGCAAAGCGCTCCGCAATGCCTTCCTGCGGAGTGAAATCGATGATTTCCTCGGCCTTGATGACATCGCGCGCCACATAATCGGCACTGCCGAGGGCATCGGCCAAGCCGAGCTGGATGCTCCTTTCGCCGCTCCAGAACAGGCCGCTGAACATGTCCGGCGTTTCCTTCAGACGCTTGCCGCGCCCCTGGCGCACCACGGTAATGAATTGCTGGTGGATTTCATTCAGCATCGTCTGGGCATATTCTTTCTGGCTGGCGCTCACCGGCGAAAAAGGATCGAGGAATCCCTTGTTTTCACCCGCAGTCATCAACCGGCGCTCGATTCCCAGCTTTTCCATCGTACCGGTGAAGCCGAAGCCATCCATCAGCACACCAATGGAACCGACGATGCTGGCCTTGTCGACAAATATCTTGTCGGCGGCGGCCGCAGCATAATAGCCGCCCGAGGCACAGATATCCTCCACGACGGCATATAAAGGAATTTGCGGATATTTTGCACGCAGGCGCCGAATTTCGTCGTTGATGTAGCCAGCCTGAACCGGGCTGCCGCCAGGGCTGTTGATCAGCAGGATGACCCCTTTGGTTCCCTTGTCCTTGAAAGCATCGCGCAAACCGCCGATCACCCTGTCGGCGTGGGTGTCTCCTCCGGCAGCGATCACGCCGCGCAGTTCCACCACTGCGGTATGCTTGCCGGTAAGCGGCTTCTCCCCCTTGTTGAACCAGCCCATCACCGCGAACATTACGATGAACATGAACAATAGTGTCAGCTGCCGAAAAAAGATCGACCTCTGCCGCGCTCGGCGCTGTTCCTGCAAGGCTGACAATGCCAGCTTATCCAGGGTTTTTCGATCCCAGCTCTCAAG
>JAUYSN010000131.1 GCA_030696235.1 Sulfuricella sp.
TGGCGCTGATGGGTACGTTCGATATCGTGTTTGGTGAGATTGACAGGTAAGAAATCTTGAGCCACAGAGTGCACAGAGAACACAGAGATGTCAGAGGTTTTTTACCTCTGTGCACTCTGTGATCTCTGTGGCAAAAACTGAGAATTTTAAAAAGTTATGCTGAGTTCGGAATCGCTCGCAAAAATTGACAAGGAAGTCGCCAAGTATCCGCCCGAGCGCAAGCAGTCGGCGGTGATGTCGGCGCTGCGCATCGCCCAGGACGAGAAGGGCTGGCTTGCGCCGGAAACCATCGAGTTTGTCGCCGGCTATCTGGGTATGCCGCCGATCGCGGCGCAGGAAGTGGCGACCTTCTACAACATCTACAACCTGCAACCGGTCGGCAAGTACAAGATCACGGTCTGCACCAACCTGCCCTGCACCCTGATGGGCGCCGAATCGGCGGTCGAGCACCTGCAACGCAAGCTCGGCATCGGCTTCGGCGAAACCACGCCGGACGGCAAGTTCACCCTCAAGGAAGGCGAGTGCATGGGAGCCTGCGGCGACGGCCCGGTGGCCACCGTCAACAATGTGCGGATGTGCGCCAGACTGACGCCCGAAGAGGCCGACCGCATTCTGGCGGGGCTGGAGTAGCCATGAGCGATAAAGTCATATTCCACTCCATCCACCTGCCGGAATCCTGGAAGCTGGCGAACTATCTTGCCGTTGGCGGCTACGATGCGCTGAAGAAGGTGCTGGCCGAAAAAATGACGCCCGAGGCGATCATCGAGCAGGTCAAGCTTTCGGCGCTGCGCGGCCGCGGCGGTGCGGGCTTCCCCACCGGCCTGAAGTGGAGCTTCATGCCGAAGAATTACCCCGGCGACAAGTATCTCGTCTGCAACAGCGACGAGGGCGAGCCGGGCACCTTCAAGGACCGCGACATTCTTCGCCTCAACCCGCACCAGCTGATCGAGGGCATGATCATCGGCGGCTATACGCTGGGCGCGAAGGCGGGCTACAACTACATCCACGGCGAGATCTGGGCGGAGTACGAGCGCTTCGAGGCGGCCCTGGACGAGGCGCGCGCCGCCGGACTGCTCGGCAAGAACATTCTCGGTTCTGGCTTCGATTTCGACATCCATGCCCACCACGGCTACGGTGCCTACGTCTGCGGCGAGGAAACCGCGCTGCTTGAATCGATCGAGGGCAAGAAAGGCCAGCCGCGCTTCAAGCCGCCTTTCCCGGCAAGCTTCGGCCTGTACGGCAAGCCGACCACCATCAACAACACCGAGACCCTGGCT
>JAUYSN010000134.1 GCA_030696235.1 Sulfuricella sp.
AACAAATGGTTGAGCATGCGTCATTAGCTACGCCAAGGTGGGCTATACACTTTATGCAAGCTATTGATAATCCGTGAACATCCGTGATAATCCGTGGATAAACTGCTTTTTCCAGAATTAAAGGCTCGCTGCGTGGCATCCAAAGAAAAACTTCTGGCCGTTTCGGGTCTGTTCTCGGGGGCGATCATCTGGGGGCTGATCTGGTATCCCTACCGGCTGCTCGAACAGATGGGCGTTTCCGGCGCGCTTTCCAGCCTTGCCACCTATTTGATCCCGCTGCTGCTGGGCTTCGCACTGTATTCCGAGCGCTTGCGGCTGCGGCATTTCCCCCCGATTCTGCTGCTGATCGGGCTGACGGCGGGCTGGACCAATCTCGCCTACGTGCTGGCGGTCATCGACGGCGAGGTGATGCGGGTGTTGTTGCTGTTTTATCTCTCGCCGCTGTGGACGGTGCTGCTGGCGCGCCTGCTCCTGCACGAGCGCCTCCATTTTCATGGCTACCTCGTGATGGTGCTCTCTTTTGCGGGCGCCGTGGTGATGCTGTGGCGGCCGAACCTGGGCCTGCCGCTGCCGCAGAATATGGCGGAATGGATGGCGCTCTCTGCCGGGTTGACGTTCGCCGCAACCAATGTGCTGTCGCGCCGCGCCGAGGCATCCGATATCTGGCTGAAATCGCTGAGCGTATGGATCGGCGTAAGCGTGCTGTCGTTGCTGGCGCTAACCTACCAGCCCGCCACGCTGGCAGCTTTGCCGGTTTTGCCATTTTCCGGATGGATGTGGCTGCTGTTGGTCAGCATCCTGATTTTTGCGGTGACCCTCACCGTGCAATACGGCCTGGCGAGGGCGCCGGCCAACCAGGCGATCGTGATCTTCCTGTTCGAACGGGTGGTGGCGGCGGTAGCGAGCTACCTCCTCGCCGGCGAGGTGATGACGGCGCAGGAATGGCTGGGCGGCGCGATGATCGTCGCCGCCAGCCTGTTTTCCGGCAAGCTGGAGGGGTCAGCTAGCATTGAACATCACTAGTATCACCGCATAGTAAATTTTCTCCTCTGGCCGCCAGCAGCGCGGCGCCATAGGCGGCTTCAACGTGGGAGG